>JACQVO010000137.1 GCA_016209725.1 Candidatus Methylomirabilota bacterium
ATCCGGAGCGTCCCGAGTGGCTCCGGGATCTCACCATTAGCCTGGACAATCTGGGCCGAGTGCACGAGGACCGCGGCAACCTCGAGCGGGCTCTGAGCGTCCTCGAGGAATCCCTCCAAGTCGTGCGTCGGCTCCTCGAGCGGGATCCGGAGCGTCCCGAGTGGCTCCGGGATCTCACCGTCAGTCTAAATAATGTGGGCCGAGTGCATGGGGACCGCGGCGACTTCGACCGGGCTCTGAGCGACTTCCAGGAATCCCTCCAAGTCGTGCGTCGGCTCCTCGAGCGGGATCCGGAGCGTCCTCAATGGCTCAGTGATCTCTCCGTCAGTCTGAATAATGTAGGAGTGGTGTATAGAAATCGCGGAGAATTTGACCGGGCATTGCCCGCATATGAGGAGGCCCTCCAGATCAGGCGTCGGCTCCTCGAGCGAGACCCGGAGCGCTCGCTATGGCTTCGCGACCTTTCACTGATCCTCGACAAAGTGGGCGACGTCTACGAGAAGCGAGGGGACCTCGACCGAGCGCTTCAATCGTATGAGGAATCTCTCGAAGTGAAGCGGAAAATATCCGGGAAAGATCCTAAACGCACTGAATGGCTCGACGGAATCTCGGTGGTCATGGGAAAACTCGATGCCATCAGGGGTCGAATGTCGGGGGGCAAGGCAGAGGCATAATTGCGCGCAAAGGGAGGGGAATCATGCCGATCACGAGCAGCGTGACGTTCGGGTCAGCGGCGGGGCAGGCGAATGGGTTTCTCGCCCGGCCGGGCAAGGAACGGCCGGGGATCATCGTGCTGCAGGAATGGTGGGGGCTCGGAATTGCGGGACGTTGTTGACCCAGTGGAATTACTTGCACGCTCGTCTGACGGCTCCCGAGATGCCGGAGGGCGAGATGCCGACTTCGCGCGACATGTTGGCCAGGGTGAGGATGATCCTGCCCTGGTAGAGCCTTCAGGGCAATCATGTGGTGCCCCGTCCCCGGCCCGACAAGCCGCGCGTGCCGTGCCGTTGTCCCCTCTCGGTGCCTCTGAGAGCCGAAGTTGAACGCCGTGTGAGTTGTTCCCCTCCGTCACGGAACGTCACGGAACGCCACCGCGCAATCAACCAACTCCGGCCGGCTAGGAACCGAGGCTCCGCTCGGCTGCAACGCGCGGTTCGGGCGAAATGCTGGGCCGTCCGGCTTGCCCGACATGGGAACCGCGATTCTCTCGGTTCAACGATAGTTGGCGAAAAAGACGGCGTAATCATCGAGCACTTGATGGTTCGGGGACCGCTTGTCAACGACTTTCAGCTCCGCAAGCCCAAGATAGAACCCCCTTCCGTCTGACTTGCGCCGCGCATGGGTCGCGATATCGTCGCCCCCAAAAAGCATCCACTCCGAAATCACGCCCCGCTTGATGGCGCGCAATTCAAAATGGTCTCGGTACGATGGCCGGTGCTTCTTCAGCCGCGTGTACTCTTTCGGGTCGCCCGGTCCCAACACGTAGAACTCCTCCCAATCAAAATCCTCAATCCCTGTTACTTCACAAGGCAGGATGAGCGAACGCTGAAGGTGGGCAAAGAATCTACCCACCAATTGACGAAAAGTCAGCTTCTGGCTGTCGCCAAGGATGGATTCGATCCTCTGAAGCTGACGTTCCGTCTTGTTCATTTCCAGTGGGGATTCCGCGTCCAAGCCTCCTCTGTGACTCCTCCCGGAGGGACGAGGACGCCTGCGGCGTTGGCGCGCCACACCGGGACACACGGCACTTCAACGCGACCGAACCGCTGGGTATCACCCGCTCGCGCGAGCACGCAGCGAAGCGGAGCGCGAGGCGCGAGGCGGGCGCATGCGCGGGTTGGACGCCAGTGCTTTACGCGCCTTGGCGCTCTGGACTTGGTAAGGCCTTAGCAGAACTTCCGCCGCAACACCCAGTTGACTATGAAGCCGCTGGATCATCCTAAGCGTCAGGGGGCGTTTTCGGTTGAGGATTTCTGAGACCCGTGCCCGATTACCGATATAGGGTTCCAGGTCGCGACGGGTGAGGCCACGACTCTCCATGTGGTAAAGGACAGCCTCGATAGGATCCGGTGCCGGGATGGAGTAGTGCTGCTCCTCGTACGCTCCCACAAGAGTGGTCAATACTTGAAGGCGATCACCCTCAGGGCTATTCGGAGTTGCATCGAAGAGGCGTTCGATTTCCTCTAATGCAGCCTGATAATCTGCTTCAGTCTTGATGGGACGGATATTCATGGCGCGAGGCTCCTTTCACACCGTCGCAGCATCTACCTGATCGTATTCCTGATGCGTGCCGGCGAACCGGATGAACACCAGCCGGTACTTGTACTGAACCGCGACGATGACCCGATACTTGTTCCCCTTGATATTGAACACGACACGGTTGTTGGCCACAAAGCTCGTGTTGCGATAGACCTTCTTTATGTCTGACGGCGATTTCCAGTTGGCGTGTTTGATGTCCGCGTACCAAGCTTGCAGCGATTGTCGGGCATCGGGGTGCTCTTCCCAAAATACCCGAAGGGCTTTCCGGGAGATGATCCGCACATGGGTATTGTATCTTGTTCCCAATATGGGATCAAGGGGCAATTCCGAGACGCTGTCTTGGGGTGTCGAGACTGCCCCCAACTATGAGTATCTGGTTGGCAGTTCAAAGTTCCCTTCGGTCGCAGGCGAGCACACAGAGAGGAGGCCGCATTACTGAGGGATCGCCGGGAGGAAGACGACCTGGTTGCGGAGTGCGTCGGCATCGGGGTAGGTCCGCAGCGCGGCCTCCAGGGCACGGAGGAGTGCGCCCAGTTCGCGCTGTGGGATGGTGCGTTCGCTCACGAGGCTGATCTGTTCGTCAATGAGCCGTTGGAGTGCCGCATTCATGGCTCCGCGCTGCCGAGCAAGCATCTGGACCGCTTGCCGGATCGCGGCCGGAAGCCGAAGGCTGGTGGGGGTGTGGGATGGCACCGTGTTTTCCCTTCTCGTGGCTCTGACGCGCCGCATGTTCAAACCCCTTTGACTACTATGTAGTCAATGGCACTCTCTGCCTTGCAAGTCAATGAGACGTTGAGAGGAGAAACCGCTCGGCCCCAGCCTCCCGGTATGGCACGGAGGCCCCATCAGCGATCCGGCGTGGTCGAAGATCAGAACGGCGAGTTTTGTCTTGACGTCCCGATTCATGCATGGTACCGACCCAGATGGAATCGTCGGATTCCGGACGACACCTCCAGGTTCTACGGGTCAATCGGCCACAGAGGAGGGCGGATCATGCCGGTCACGAGCAGTGTGACGTTTGAGTCAGCGGCGGGGCAGGCGAGCGGGTTCGCCGCCCGGCCCGGCAAGGAACGGCCGGGGATCATCGTGCTGCAGGAATGGTGGGGACTCGTGCCGCACATCAAGGATCTGGCCGGCCGGTTCGCCGCGCAGGGGTACATCGCCCTGGCGCCGGACCTCTATCACGGCAAGAGCACGGTGGAGGCCGCGGAGGCCGAGCATCTCATGAAAGGCCTGGATTGGGGACGAGCCGGGCAGGAGATCGCGGGGGCCGTCAAGTACCTCCGGGAGGTCGAGGGGGCCACCCGCGTGGGCGTCACCGGGTTCTGCATGGGCGGGGCGCTGACCATCATTGCCGCCACCCAGCCGGGGGTGGATGCCTACGTGGCCTTCTACGGTTTCCCGCCTGCGGGCGCGGCCGACCTCGACAAGATCGCCGCGCCCGGGCTGATCTTCTTCGGCCAGGAGGAGCAGTTCTTCTCGGTGCCCGATGCCCAGGCGTTCGCCGAGCGCCAGCGAAAACGCGGGCGTGAGGCCGAGGTGATCGTCTATCCCGGCGCGGGCCACGCCTTCTTCAACAATGAGCGGCCCGAGGCATACCGCCCGGACGCCGCCAACGACGCCTGGCGTCGGACGCTCGACCATTTCGGTCGCCACCTGCGCGGATAGCGAGGTGCCCACTCCCCCCTCAATCCGTTATCCCCACCACCCACTTGGCGTAGTCGTAGGCGGACTTCGAGTCGTAGGAGCGGTAGATGGCCAGTTTCTCCGCCTCGATGGACCCCTCGGCGTGGACCGCCAGGACCTCCTGGTAGCCGCCGAAGTCCGAGGCTTGGTCAGGAGATGAAGGGCGAACAGGGAACATTCGCTCCAGTAGCCGGAACTGGCCCACCTCGCGTCGAACGACATAGCCCGGCAGGGGCGGCGTCAAGGCACTCACAATGACCCATCGCCCGCCCGGCGGCACTCGCTCGATCGCGTCGTAGGCCGGCCACAAGCGGTCTACGGCCAGGGCGAACATCCACTGCATCGGTCCGGGATTTCCAACAAAGGCGCCGGAAGGCTCCTTCGGTCCGACGACGGCCGCGAACTCGTCTACGACAACCCAGTTCGCATCCTGGGCCCTGGCGTCGCGAAGCCACGGAACCCAGTACACGGTTGCCACGACGAAGTGGGCCGCCAGCAGCCCTGCGACCACGCCCGGCAGGCCCTTCCGTACCCGCCGCCAGGCACGAAGAACCGTCAGGACACACATCCACAGGAGGGGAAGCAAGGGCATCATGTACCGCGTCGCTTGGTCGTAGGGCCAGACGATGTACAGGCCCAGGTAGAACGGGAAGAGCCACAGCACGGGGTCCATTCTGAAACGAACCATCCGCCACCAGCCGAGCAGCACGGCCGTGAATGCCGGGAGGTAGATGAGCATGTTGATGTTCAGCCACTGGCCTTTCCGCGCATAGCTCTTGTACATGCCGGGCACAATCAGCCGGCCGACTTCACTGATGCGGAGGCGGAGCCCCTCCAGCATCTGGTGGGAGGCCGACTCAGCGGCTCTTCGGAAGTAGCGGGTATAGGTGAGTCTGGGGTTGCCCGCCTTCTCCGCCATCGCCTGGTCGTGCGCGATCATCGCCGTCGCCAGAGCTATCACCGGCAAAGACACCCCCACCACCAAGGCCGCCGCACGCACCCAAGAGATCGACCGCCTCACGGCCAGCCCCACAAGAAGTATCCACAGGCTTGCCAGCAGCAGAGCCCCGGGATAGCGGACCGCCGTGAGGATCGCCACGATTACGGTCGCCAAGGCACCGGCGGCCCACAGACGTCGCCCGCTTCCGTACACGGCCAGTGCCAGCGGCTCCGCCGACCAGAATAACAGGGTCATGAAGGTCAGTTCGCTCAACGTCGAGAGCCGCGCCTCCAGAACCGCCACGTTGACCATCACCAACCCGGCGACCAACACGGCCTGATCGGGCAGGAGGCGACGAATCCACCGATACACCCCGATGGCGAGAAGGAGCGTTGTCACCCAGTTCATGGTGGAGATTGCCAGGAACGGCCGGACCGAGATCCAAAACAGCGGCGCTACCAGGACCGAATACCCGGGGGCGTAGAAGGAATTCGGGCTGCCGAACCGGGCCAGGCCTTCCCCTGACGCGAGGCTCCGTGCGATGGACAGATATGCGGCGCTGTCAGGGCCCGCCCGCCACCAAGGATTGATCTGCGTCGCAGCCAGCACGGCAAGGGCCACCAGGCCCAGCATTGGACGTCGCTCGATGCCAGCCAGGACTCGAGCAATCCGCGAGGCGCTACTCATGGGTCCCTCTCTATCGCCGACGCCCGACGGAGCCGCCTGTCCACAAATCCGTCGGGTCCCTCGAGACCAGTGCTCGCATGGACTGGCCGGCGATCTCTTTGCCGGCCGGGCCACTCAAGGCCCACTGGCAGATGGGGGTTCGGGCTGGTTGATGACGTGCAGAGATGGCTGCTGACAGGGACCGGTCTCTCACGCCACCACCCACCCCGGCGCCGCTCCGGCGGGTCCCGGGGTCGAGACCTGGGGGCGAGTATACGCGCAGCATGCCTTCCAGCGAACCCGATCGCCAAGCGGGATGGCAACTTCGGTTGCGGGACACGGTCGGCAATGGGAGCCGCTGGGCACGCCCATCGGGGACCTCCTCATCCGTTGCGCCCGGACTCCCGGCCGTGGGAAGGTCGGGGTCGTAAGACGGCCTCCGACCCGCGTCGGGCTTTCGGGGCTCATTCCTGTATCCCGGCCACCCACTTGGCGTAGTCGTAGGCGGACTTGGAATCGTAGGAGCGGAAGATCGCCAGCTTCTCCGCCTCGATGGACCCCTCGGCATGGACGGCCAGGACCTCCTGGTAGCCGCCGAAGTCCGAGGCGGTGAGGTCCCGCACCATCTTGAAGGCCTGGAGTCGCTTGTCGCCGGAGATGCCCTTCTTGCCCGCCAGGTACTTTTTCACGTAGTGCCCGATCTCCGGGCTCTGAAGGTCCCGGCCCGACGGCCCCGTGACGACCAGGCCGCCGGAGATGTCCTGGACCCACTGCACCGCCTGATGATAGTGGCTGGCGAAGTGATGCTTGGCGATGTTGACCAGCAACTGGTTGGGCACGGCGATTCCCGGGTCCACCACCTTGCATTGCAGCGCCGCCATGTGGGTCAGGGCCCGCAGCGTCTCGGCGTAGCTGATCAGGTGGATCATCTTGTCCCGGACGTGGGAGACCCGCTCGAGCCCGTTGTATTCCGCCATCAGCCGGGCGCAGCCCACCAAGAGGTCCACCAGCGGCAGCTTGTAGGAGACGGCCGTGAAGCGGTGGAACTCCACGAAGGTCAGGGCGAGGGGACCGGCGTACTGCCACTCGCCCTTCAGGAAGACCCGGTCCCACGGAACCAGGACGTCGTCGAAGACCGTCAGGGTCTCCATCATCCTGTGCTGCCCGCTGATGGGGTGGTCGAAGACATCCATCCGCGCCGCCCCGTAAGGGGCTGCGATCAGTTTCAACCCCCTGGCATTCGCCGGCACGGCGAAGCTCACGGCGTATGCCGCATCCTTCTCGCCCAGCGCCCGGGTCGGCAGGACGATGATCTCGTTGGCGTTGGTGGAGACCGAGGTGTGCACCTTGGCCCCCCGGACGGTGATCCCCTCGGCGCTCTCGCCCACCAGGCGGACGTAGACGTCGGGGTCCGGCTGCTCCGACGGCGCGAGGCCGCGATCCCCCTTCACGTCGGTCTGGGCCACGGCCAGCGCCAGGTCGTTGTCGCGGCAGTAGGCGTGGTACCGGCGGACCCGATCGAGGTACGCGGTCCCGAGCTTCGCGTCCATCAGCCTGGCCAGGATGTGCAGAGCGAACAGGGCATCGCTCCCGATCTCCTTGATCAGGACGACCAGGGTGCGCCCCAGCCGCGTGGCCTGCTCGATGAGGGCGCTGCGGTTCAGGAGGTCCTGGCTGTGCCGCGGGAGCTGGTAGTACCGGCTGATGGGCTGCCCCGTCTCCTCGTCCTTGACCGTGGCGAGGTCCTTCCACTGCGGGTCCTCGGCCATGTGGTAGTCAATGCCGGCGTGCTCGATGGCCACCTGGATCACCGGGTTCTCCGTGACGTCCGGGACCCGCTCGCCCTTGTAGTAAACCGTCCGCCCGTCCTTCAGGCTCGCCCGATACTGCTGCGGTGTCCGTAGCGCCATGATCCCTCCTTCGCCCCCAGGCCTCCCGGCCTGCTCGCCTCCCAGCGTGCCAGTGTGGTGACTCTCAAATCCCTTTACAGCTCCGTTCACCCTGAGCGTGTCGAAGGGTGAGGAACTCGGGCTTCGACAAGCTCAGCCCGAGCGGGCGCCCTGTGAATCCATCCCTGAGTCACCACGCCAAGCCTCCGGCTTGATGAACGGCAGCGTGGCCACTTCCGCCTCCAGCGATTCCCCTCCGGAGGCGATGCGGAGTTTGGTTCCCGGTTCCCAGAACTCGCGGCGAACGTAGCCGAGAGCAATCACCCGATGCAGGGCGGGTGAGAGGGTCGCGCTGGTCACGGTCCCCACTGTGCGCTCCCCCGACAGGATGCCTGCCCCGGCGGGCGGCGGCGCCTCGCCCGCGACCAGGAGGCCGCACAGCCTCTTGTTCACATGGCCCTGGTGCTCGACGCGGATGACGACCTCCTGGCCGATGTAGCACCCCTTGGTGAAGCTCACATGATCTGGGGTCAGGGACTCCATCAGGAGATTGCCGTCGTTGAAGTCCACTCCGTACCAAGGCCAGCCGGCCTCGATGCGCACGGTGTCCAGTGCCGCGAATCCGACGGGGCGAAGCCCCCGGGCCGAGCCGAGACTCGCCAGGGTCTCCCAGGCCTTGCCCGCCGCGTCCACCGGAACAATCACGTCGTAGCCGGGCAGGTCCAGCCACCGGGTGGCGATGACCCTGGCCCGGACGGGGCCCAGCCATGCCTCGGCATGATGCCAGGGCGACAAGCCCGCCCCGCCGGTCCCCGCCGTCTCGGCCATGAGCTGCTGGGAGCGGGGTCCCACCAGCATGAGGTGGGCATAGCGGTCACTGGCATTCTGGCCCACCACGTCATCGGCCACGATGTAGCGGTCGAAGGTGTTCCGCACGATCGGTGCCCGATCCCGGTTCAGGTCGAGCCAGATCGAGGCTTCCAGCCCGTAGACCGCCAGGTCCGCCAGGATGTGGCCCTTGACGTTCAGGGCCGCGGCCAACTTGCCCTCGCCGGGTTTCAGGTCCTTCACGTCGTTGGTGATCTGTCCGTTGAGCCACCGGACCCGGTCGGCGCCGGTCAGCTCGATCTGGCCCCGGAAGGACAGGTCCACCAGGCCCACGGCCTTCCGGGC
>JACQVO010000112.1 GCA_016209725.1 Candidatus Methylomirabilota bacterium
GGCGCCTGGGTCTCCGGCCCGGAAGTTCTGGCTGCAGGACCCACCCTGCTGGACCACCCGGTGGCAGGGCACGCGACGTCCGTGGGGATTGCCGTGCATCGCCCAGCCCACGATCCGGGCCGACCGGGGCGCCCCCAGCATTCGGGCGATCTGGCCATAGGTGGCCACCTGTCCCCGCGGGATGCGGGCGACGAGGTCGTACACCCGGCTGAAGAAACCCGCCCGTTTCTGGATGGTCGCGGCGCCACCCTTCCGCAGCGCCCCGCCGTAGGGCGGCCTCACCGGCTGCATGGCCTACCCTCGCGTCAGAATCTGGCGGACTTGTTCGGCGAGCTTCCTGCTCTCCGGATCCTCGGTGATGAGGTCAATCTGCTCCGGCCCTCTTACACCGAGGCCAAGCTGCACCGCGCGGGCGATCTGCTCTTGCTCGAATACCCGCCCACGCGAGATCGTCGCATTCCCGCCGTGCATCCGCAGGATGGCCACACCGACCGCGTCCACCGCCACCCGGTCGGCCCCCAGGACCATGACCTGCGGCGCGACCAGTGTACCGCTCTCCGGCCCCCCGTCGGTGAACGCCTGGAGGCCGTCCATGACCACCATCGTCGGCCGGTAGAGCTGATTGATCTCGGCGATCATCTGGCGCTGGGACGAGGAGCCGTGCAACTCCCCCATGTAGTTGTAGCCGTCGCGGGGCGAATTCTTCGCCACCATCCCGACGGAGTTCTTCAGCGACAGGGTGAAGTGCCCGCCGTAGCGATGCGTCTTGAGACAGCAGGTCTGGATCAGAACATCGGCTTCCTGGAAGAGCCGGGGGAACAGCACGCCCCTCGACCAGTGGCCGCCCGGCAATCGTTCCTGGGTCCACCCCTCCATCGGGATCTCGTCCAGAACCACCGCCTGGAAGCCCAGGCGTTTCGCCTGGGCGAACACACCCTTGTGCTCCATCACCCGGCGCGTATTCCCCATGCCGCTCCGATCGGCGACGGTGATCTCGCTCGCTCCGGCCGCCTGGAATCGCCGGACCAGCGCGCCGATCGTGTCCAGGTGGGTGGAGGCGGGAAATTCATCGGCGCTGTTGAAGTTGGGCTTGATGATCACGCGCCGGCCCCGGGCCGAGGGAAAACCCACCGCCGCCAGGCCGCGCCGAACCCCCTCCGCCCTGTCCTTTGTACGCATCAGGTACACGGGCGTCGCGACGGCCGCCCGGGCGGACCGGGCCAGGACCGCCGTCGCCAGTCCCGCCTTGAGCAGCTCCCTGCGCGTGACACGAAGCATCGCGATCTCTCCTTTCCCGTCGCCGGATGTCAGCGCCGCCGCAGCCCCTCTCCGGACGCTGTCACCCCACCGTGGCCCCGGGTCGCATGGACCTCAGAGATCGCGAGGAGCATATCCAGGTCAGATGCGGGAAGTCAAGGCGACGGCGGACCGCAGTTGCGCATTGACGGGCCGACTACGGACGGGTAAAGTGCCGCGAACTTCCGCGTCCGCCACGAGGAAATCTGCATGGCCGACAGCCACCCAGAGCGCGACCGGTCTTCGGGCTTCGCTGCCCTGTGCCTCGGGCAGTTCCTGGGCCACCAGACGGGTCTGACGTTCTCGGCGCTCATCCCCATCGTGAGCGCCGAATGGCAACTGAGCGCCAGCCAGGCGGGCCTCATCCTGGGAGCCTTCCAGCTCGGAAACCTGATCGCCTACGTGGCGGTGGGGTTCCTCCTGGACCGCACGCGGACCAAGCCCATCATGGCGTGGGCAGCGGCGCTGGTGGGCCTGGGAGACCTGCTATTCGCGCTGGGAGCGCGCGATTTCTGGTCCGGGATTGGTCTGCGCCTCCTGGTGGGCGTCTGCCTGGGTGGGCTCTACCTGCCCGCGCTGAAGCACATTGCCGAGACCATTCCGACGGCCCGGCGCGGCACAGCCACGGGGATGTTCATCGGCGTGCTGGTAGCAGGCTATGCCGGTTCCCTCTTCTACGTAGGTGCGCTGGCCACACGGATCGGCTGGCGCCTGGCCATGGCGGGTGTCGGTGCCGCGGAACTCCTGGGGGCCCTCGTCCTGGCCTTTGGGGTGTCGGCGAACCAACCGCCCAGCCGGGCTGAGGGGCGCACCCGCTACCTCGCCGACGTTTTCACCAATCGCCCGGCGCTCTGCGTCATCGGAGCATACACCGCCCACAACTGGGAGCTGTTCGGGATGTGGGGATGGACGTCGCCGTTCATGGTGGCCCTGCTTCAGGCCCGGGGGGCTGGGCCGGCGGCGGCCCTCACCTGGGGCGGCATGCTGGCTGCGGGAATCGTCGGCGTGGGCGGGCTGGGTGGCATACTGGGTGGCCGCCTCGCCGATCGCCTCGGTCGGGCGCGCGCCGCCAGGATGCTCCTGGGGATGAGCTGTCTCTGCTCCGCCATCTTCGGGTGGCTGTTCCACGCGCCGCTGGCCCTGGTCCTGGCGGTCAGCTTGATCTACGGAATCGTGGTGGTGGCGGACTCCCCCGCGTACTCGGCCAGCCTCATGGAGTTGGTTCCGCCGCGCTCCCTGGGCGGCGCCTTTAGCCTGCAGATGCTGTTCGGCTGGACGGTGACGGCCATCTCGCCGGCGGTCTTCGGCGCAACCCTGGACCTCGCGAGGCACCTCCGGGACGACGCGATGATGCACTGGGGAATCGCCTACGGCATCCTGGCCCTCGGCCCGGTCGCCGGGATCGCGGCCCTCTGGCCCCTGGCCCGCCGGGAGGGGAAGATCGTCAGGAGCTCCTCGTAGGTTTCGTAAAGTTTGACGCCAGCGCAAGAAACACAAATGCCACCCCACGGGGGGTGGCTGTGGTTGCCAGGGTGGCGGGGCCGATCGGAGCGAAGCGGAGATCCCGTTCAAGCGGGACGGGACTCGAACCCGCGACCTGTCCGCGCGGGCGGCGCGGAACGTTCTAACCGACGGCGACCTGCGGCCCTTGATCGCTCGCCCGCGCGCAGCCGCCGCTTGCCGTCACAGGGTGGAGAGGAGATCGTGGAACGTAGGGCACCTGGAGGGCCGGGCTTCTGCTCATGAATGATCTCTTCGTGCTCGTGCCGAGATGAATCAGCCAACTGAATGACGGTGGCCCCGATTTTGGTTGCGAGTTGTGTCCGGCTCTGGACGATTAAATTTTTTCAGGGGGAGTCTGTTCGAGGCAAGTCTGATGAAAAGGCGGGCAAGTGAAGATCGACTCTACGCAGGGTCCTCCCCTGAGATGATCTTGCGCTTCTTAAGGATCGCGACGTAACCATCGTAATCGAGCGGACACTGAACAAGCTCGCGGAACTCCGACTCATTCAGCTTAAGTTGAGTGCGGATCTTGTGTGGGATGTTTCCCTCAATCTTCCCTTTACCGTGTGATCGACGAGTACTGAGGATGCGCTTTCCTTTGTATACAAAGAATGCAAGCTTGTCCCCAGATTCTCTGATTTCCATTTGCAGCTTGCCGAACGCTCTATCCACATCCGCGACCTTGAGCGACAACTACGGCTCCTCAGCAATTACCCGCTCGAGGTATCGGAGAACTCTTTCTAGATGTGGCCCCAATTTCGCAGGCTCCTCGTGTAGACCTTCGTAGAGCTCGCAGACCGAGCCCTTGAAATCGAGGAGAGCTTCATCCTCTACGTCGCCCCAGCCGAACATATCAAGATCGTGGCTATATGCGACTACATGGGGGCCATCCACCTCCAGTACCACGGGGAGAGGCGACCGGAGACGATACTTCGGATGCCCAAGATCACGGAGGAACAGCGATCTAGATGGTTGTTGGGTTCCCGCTAGGACCAAGTCCGGCGAAAAGACTTGGTGGGTTAAGATGTGGCGGAGCCCTCCCTGGAGGATTAATCCTAGCCCTCCTTCTTCCCAGCGCCCCTGCACGGGGTATTGATACTCCAGCGGGAAGGAAATGAACTCCCCCCCTTCCTCGATCGGAAGCTCGATGTCGGCAATTGCCATTCTGGTATTCGGGGAATAAAGGGCGTGCTCAACGCGAACCATCCTATATCCCTCTGCGCAGGTGGTCTGGTGCAATTACCGTGACTACATTACCAGACTTCACGAAGTAAACGGGATTCCCATCCTGGTCGTACTCATCAAGGACTCGCCAAATTTCCGTAGTGACAACCTTCAGTCGAACGACTGAACCGTCTTGCAGAATATACTCATTCCAGTTCTCGTTCGACTGGTTAATCGGGACAAACTCGGCCTCCTTGGGGGGTTCGCCCGGACGAATCGGAATCTTACGACGTGTTGGCATAAGCTCCCCCTTGCTTGCGGAACGTTTCCAATGCCGGGATGGGGCCGTATCTATTCAGACCGAGCTTTCGATGTCAAGTATAAACGTGGACCGGGCCGGGTTCAAGGGCCACCGAGAATGCAAGTGATTTGGCGGGGCCATTGCTGTACTTTTGGGCCATGAACACAAAAGCCACCGGGGTGGGTGGCATCAACGATCCGGATGGGGAAGCCGATCGGAGCGCAGCGGAGATCCCGACGAGCGGGACGGGACTCGAACCCGCGACCTGTCCGCGCGAGCGGCGCGGACCGTGCTAACCGAGCCTTCAGTGGAATTGATGGCGGGGCCGACGGGACTCGAACCCGCGACCTGTCCGCGTGGACCACGCGGACCGTTCTAACCGACCGTGGCGCGCTTGCACAGGCCCTCGATGTGGGCACGACTCTTCCGGTTCTTGATCGCTCGTTCGCGGACGACAGCGGCTTGGCGTGTCGGAAACTCCTCCCGGTACGCGAGGTGCCACGGGCCGCAGCCCTTGTTGGCCTCTGTTCGCTCCTCGTTGTGCCGACGCAGGCGATCTTCGAGGTTGTTGGTGTGGCCCACGTAGTACCGACCCGTGGACTCACTTTGAAGGATGTACACCCAGTAGGGCATGAAGAGGAACGCCACCCGGGTAGGTGGCGTGGAGGATTTGCTGGCGGGGCCGACGGGACTCGAACCCGCGACCTCCGGCGTGACAGGCCGGCGTTCTAACCAACTGAACTACGACCCCGCGAAATGTTCCCTGTCGGGCCGGCCCGTCGATCACCCAGGCAGTGGCCGCGACCTGTCCGCGTGGACCACGCGGACCGTTCTAACCAACTGAACTACGACCCCGCGAAATGTTTCGGCGTCGGCCCCGCCCTTCGCCCTCAGCGTAAGGCACGCGACATTCTTACCACGTCGCCATGGCGTTTGCAAGGACTTCCCAGAAGCTCACCCGCCCTCGCGGGATAGGGATCTGCGCCATTCCGCCAATCGACATACGCAGGTCACGCTTCCTCTCGAAACAGGCTGGGGTCCATGGTGGGAACATTCGTGGGGATGGGGATTGGGAACTCCATCTGCGGGAGGATGTCCTTAGCGGGATCGATCCCTGGGGCGACTTCGATCAGTTCCAGGCCGTCCTTCCCGAGACGGAAGACGCCCCGCTCGGTGATGTAGAGGATCTCCTGCCCTTTCTCGAGAGCGGCCCTGCCGCTCAGCGTGATCTGCTCGACCTTGCGGACGAACTTCTTCACCTTGCCTTCCTTGCGGATGACCACTTTGCCGTCCACGATCTCGGCGCGGAGGCCGCCCGCGGTGAAGGAACCGCAGAAGACGATCTTCTTCGTCTGGTGACAGATGTTGCAGAAGCCACCGCTGCCCGGGGCCATGTGGGCAAACTTGCTGACATTGACGTTCCCCTCCTGATCCACCTGGGCCATCCCCAAGATCGTGAGATCCAGGAGCCCCCCATCGTACATGTCGAAGACGGCCGTGGAGTCCAGCAGGATGTCCGGGTTGGCAGTGGCGCCGAAGGCATCCATCCCCTCGGGGAGGCCGCCCACCGGCCCGTGCTCGATGCTGTAGGCCAGGCGCTCGTGCCTCCGCTGGGGAAACCCCAGCGCCGGGATCATGGCGGGGATGCCATAGCCCAGGTTCACGAGATGTCCGTCCTGCATCTCCCGCATCGCGCGCCAGGCGATAGCCGACTCGACCGTCAGCGGCACAGGGTCAGGATGCAACAGCAGCCGTGCCTCGCCGGAGAACTCCGGATGCTCGCCCATGACGGTCTGGGGCTGCGTCGGATCCACCACGATCACGTCCACCAGGCGACCCGGGACAACCGTCAGACGAGGGTGGACGCTCCCCGATTCCACCTGCTGCTTCACCTGGGCAATCACCGTGCCGCCGGAATGCTTCGCCGCCAGGGCCAGGTAGTAGATCCCCAAAGACGCGGGCTCGTGCTCCACAGAGATGTTCCCTTGCGGATCTGCCGAAGTCCCGCGAATGATGGCCACATCCACCCGGAGGGCGGGATAGAAAAGCCACTCCCGACCAGCGAACTGGATCACCTGGCACAATGGCTCCTTCGCCGCCACATTGGTGCGGCCCCCCTCGACTCGCGGATCGATGTAGGTCTGGAGGCCGACGCCGGTCAACAGTCCCGGCCGCCCCGCACCGCTCTCTCGCAGCCAGTGCAGGATCGTCCCGATGGGCAGATTGTAGGCCTCGACCCGACCCTGTTTGATCATTTCGGTGATCTCGAAGTCCGGGAAGATGCTGAAGGAGCCACCGATCACGCGTCGCATGAGCCCGTCGTGCGCGAACCTGTTGATGCCCGAGCCTTTCGCACTGGCCACCATGACCGGATGAATGACTGTGAGGTCCCGGGGATGTCCATCCCGGAGGAAGCGGGCCTCGATCCCCTGGAGGACCGCATCCGGCTCCAACACCGAAAGGCAGCCGCACAGGGCGACTGTCGCCCCGTCCGGGATGAGGCATGCCGCCTCAGAGGCCGTCACAACCCGTGGCGCCATTCCGGATTCCCCTTCTCCCCCCCTGTTTCAAACTCGGATTACACCGCCAAGTCGCCAAGAGCGCCAACGCCCCCGAGCCGAATTGCGAATATCGAACAGGGAATATCGAACGATGAAGGTCAGGGGCAAGAAGCCGCCACAACGGCTCACCTTCGAAATTCATCATTCGTCGTTCGACATTCGAAATTGGCCTCTCCTCGGGCTTCACCTCAGGCGAACCCACGCCCTCAGGGCCTCCAGCAGATAGTAGTCGCCCCAGACCAACTCGTGGTCGGTATGCCAGCCCGCGTTCTTGTTGTAGCAGCCGTGGAGCAGCATCCCGGTGGGCCGGCGGTCGTCATCGCCGAGCGGGGTCAGGTACCCAATCACCAGCGCCGAGAGTAGGGCCTCGGCCCGGTCGCGGGATCGCCGCCGGATCGGATCCGGGGCGTGCTCCGCCAGGATCATCAGGCCCGCACAAGTGATGGCCGCGGCCGACGAATCCCGGGGGACGTTCGGTTTCGCAGGGTCGTCGAAGCAGTAGAATGGAACCAGGTCCCCCCCCGCACGGTGGAAGTAATAGGCGGCGGCTCGATCGGCCACCTCGAGAAAGCGCTCCTCGCCCGTCGCCCGATAGGCGGCGGCGAACCCGTAGACGCCCCAGGCCTGACCCCGCGCCCAGCATCCCTCCGTCCCCGAGCCCTGATGGGTCTCCTGCTTCGTCACCCGGCCTGTCCGCGGATCGAAGTGGGTGGACTGGATGATCCGGCCATCCTCCTTGACGTGCCACCCTGCCGTCCGGTCGGAATGGGAGACGCCGATCGCCATGAACCGCTCCTCCCCTGTCGTCCTCCAGGCCCACCAGAGCAGCGGGAGGTTCACCATGCAGTCAATCGTCACGTCGTCCAGGCCCGCGGCGATTTCCGCCTGCGAGCCCAGGGGAATCACCCCGACCGCGGGGTTCACCATTCCCGCCAGACGGTCCGCCGCCCGGAGCGCCAGGTCCCGGCACTCCGGGACCCGGCCGATCTCCCAGCCCAGGACCGCGGAGCTCGAGAAGATGAACCCGAGGTCGTGGGTGTGGTGATCCACGTGGGGGGCGAGACGCAGGCTCCACGTCTTGGCCGTGGCCGAGTCCTCCGCCCTGCCTGTTAGGGCCGCCCGCTGCCAGAGCAGGCCGGCCCAGAACCCGCTGGTCCACATCCCCTCCCGCGTTCCCTCCCAGACCCCGGTCGTCGAGGGCGCGGCATGCGGGAACACGTCCTCCCGCGTCACCTGGAACAGCGTGCTCTCCACCCGCTCCAAAGCCAGTGCAAGAGCCTCATCCGGCGTTCTGATTTTCCCCATCCCTTTCGCTTCCCCAATCCGAAATCCGCAATCCGAAATTCCCCTCAGTGCAGCCACAATCCCCCGGTCACGTTGATGGCCTGGCCGGTCATGTAGGCGGCCTCGTCGGAGGCCAGGAAGGCCACCGTGTTAGCAATGTCCTCGGGCGTGGCGAGACGTCCCAAGGGGATAATCCTGGCCCGCTCCGAAGACGGCGGCAATCCGAACTCCTTTCCCTGGCGCTCCACTTCTACCCGCATGGGCGTCCCGGCCACGATGCCCGGACAAACGGCATTCACCCGGATGCCGTGGGGCGCCACCTCGCGCGCCAGGGCCTGGGTGAGACTGATCACGGCCGCTTTGGTCGCGCTGTACGCCCCGAAGTTCGGCGCCCCCAGCTTCCCGTTCCAGGAGGCGATATTGACGATGTTCCCCCGCCGACGCACGATCATGCCAGGCAGCACGGCCTGACAGCAGAAGAAAACCCCGTCTACGTTGACCCGGAACAGCTCCCGCCAGTCCTCCTCAGCGAAATTCACCAGTGGCCCCAGCCGGATGATCCCGGCGTTGTTCACCAGAAGGTCAATCTCGCCCAGGGCCAGCGTGGCCTCCTCGGCCATCCGGAGCGCACCGTTCCGGTCCCCCACATCGCACGCGATGGCGCTGGCGTGCCGCCCGTCCCGGCGGATTGCCTCCGCCAGCGCCCGGGCGCCCGTTGCATCCGTGTCGGCGATGGCGATGTCGTATCCGGCGCGCGATAGGCGCTGGGCGATCGCTAAGCCTATACCTTTCGCCGCCCCTGTGACAAGGGCCACGCGTCCCACCCTGTCCATCACCTCTCCCACCGACTCAGGCAATCCCCCTCCCACCATCCACCTGCAGGGTCATCCCCGTCATCATATCCGAGTCGGTCGAAGCAAGGAACATGGCGGCACCCACAAGATCCTCGGGCGTCAACACTCGCCCCAGGGGAATCCGGGCCAGCCTCGCCTTCAAGAAGGTCTCGTCCTCCAGGTCCTTCCGGTTGATGTCGGTCCGGGTCAAGCCCGGTGCCAGGGCATTAACACGGATCCCGTGGGGCGCCAGTTCCAGCGCCATGCATTTGGTGAGCATCATCACCCCGGCCTTGGACACACAGTACGCGGTCATCCGCTGGGCCGGAAAGCCGCCCGCCTCAGAGGAGACATTGATGATCTTCCCCCGTCCCCGCGCCTTCATTCGGGCGGCCACCGCCTGGCCCACCAGGAAATACCCCTTCAGGTTCACCCCCAGCATCCAGTCCCAGTCGGCCTCCTCGAGGTCCACGAAAAAAACCCGCTTCTGGACCCCGGCATTGTTGACCAGGATGTCGATGGGGCCCAGGCGCGTCCACACCTCCTCCACCATGGCGTGGACCTGGGCCCGCTGGGACGTGTCGGCCCGGACGGCGAGCGCCCGGCGATCCAGGGCCTCGATCTCGCGAATGGCGCTCTGCGCCTCCTCCACCCGGCGAACGTAGTTGACGGCCACGGCCGCGCCCTCGCGGGCGAAGGCCAGCGCGATGGCCCGGCCGATGCTGCGCGACCCCCCGGTGACGAGGGCCACCTGTCCTTCCAGTCTCACACGCATCCCTCCTCAGATCCGCAGGCCCTTGACCACGTATTCCTGGGCGAACAGGGTCACGATCAGGGCCGGCACGATGGCCATGACCGCCGTGGCGCTCATCAGGTGCCACTCGATGCCGGTCTCGTGGACGAATTGGGCCATGCGGACGGTCAACATGGGGGTGTTGCTCCCGGTGAGGATCAGGGCGAACAGGAATTCATTCCAAGTCCAGAGCCAGCACAGGATCCCCAGGGCCATGATCCCGGGCACCGCCGCGGGGAGCGCGATCTTGATGAAGGCGCCGTACCGCGAGCAACCGTCGATCATCGCCGCGTATTCCATGTCCGGATCGATGGCATCGAAGAAGCCCTTCATGATCCAGGAGAAGAAACAGATGTGCACGGCGATGTGGGGCAGGAGCAGTCCCAGGTAGCTGTCCAGGATGCCCATCCACTGCGTGACCAGGTAGAGCGGGATCACCCACGAGATGTACGGGATCGTGCGGAAGATGTAGATGAGGCCGAACCAGAGGTTGCTGGCTTTGCCGTGAAACCGCGAGAGCATGTACCCGCTCGTGATGGTCACACCCAGGGAGAAGATGGTGGCCACCGTCGCGATCAGGCCGCTGTTGAAAAAGGACTCCTTCATCTCCGGCTTGGCCAGGGCCTCGGCGAAGTTCGACAGGGTAAACTCGGTCCCCCGATGGACGTAGAACACGCCCGAGGCCGGGCGCAGGGACGTCA
>JACQVO010000114.1 GCA_016209725.1 Candidatus Methylomirabilota bacterium
GCCCATCCCTCCGCCAGAGGAACCCCCGCCCCCACCACCGCCGCTGAAGCCAGAGCCGCCGGAACTCCGCGGGGAGGAGGCCATGGCCTCCGACGTCCGACTCGACATGTGTCCAAGGTCCGAGGCGAAAGAGCGGGCGTTGAACGTCTGGAAATCCCCCCCGCGATACCAGTCGGGCGGCTCACGGTAGATGCCCTCGAAGGCCTTCGCCCAGTTCTTTTCCACCCCGAGGGCCATGGCATAGGGCAAGTACTTCTCGAACAGCTCCGGTGTCTTCGTCATGCGTCGAAGGCGGTCGCCTTCGACCCGCGTGAGGAACTCCTCGAACCCCAGCACGCCTTCCAGGACTCGGGCCCCGCGCAGTGTCCGGGCAGGCATGAACCAGCCGAAGCCGACGGCGATGGCGGCGCTTAGGACTCCCGCGGCGATGGCCGAGAGCGGGGACTGGCCCAAGGAGACGCTGAGGAAGACGCCGCCCACCACCACCAGGAAGCCGACGGAAACGCCGGCGAAGACATACACGTGCTTCACCTTGTCGGGGCGCTGGCTGTAATAGCGGCGCTCCAAGAGCCGACCGAAGATGCGGTCCCGGATCCGGGGCAGTCGAGCAAAGAACGTGTTTTCCAGCTCCGACGACTCGACCGAGTCCCGGGCGCCGCCGGCAAACAGCGACTCCAGCAGCGCACGCTCATGGGGCCGCAAGTCCTCCCAGGCGTCCACCGACTTCCGCGTACTGAAGAGGTACTCCCGAGTCGTTCGGAGCCCGAGGAGCTTCTTCTCCTCGTGCTCCTGGATCTGCAGGAAGCCCCGGACCGCCAGGTCGACCAGCGTGGCGGTGATGTCGCGCATGTCGGGAGAGTTGTCCACCAGCGTCCCCAGCTCGGCCGGGGTCAGGCCTTCGGGTGGTTCATACTGGGGAGCGATGGGGCGGCGCCGCGGATCGCGCCCCCGGATGGTCCAGAGCCAGAACATGACAACGAAGACACCCAGGGGAATGCAGAACGCCCAGTTGCTGCGCAGGACGAGGACAGCTCGGGCCAGCAGGCCGGGGCGATGGACGACGCCGGGGTCCCACCCGACTGCCACCGTCAGCCCCTCGCGGAAATTGAGCCGGCGCAGCATCCGGAGGGTGACATCGCTCATGCCCAGTTCCACGCGGGCAGCCTGCTCGCGCGATCCGTAGACGCCGGTGAAGGCCACGGCGCGCAGCCCCGTGACCTGCGGGGGCAGTTCAATGCGGGCGCTGGCGGCGTGGATGGGGGCCTGCCACTCGTCGCCGGTGACGTTCCAGTAGAGCTCGTCGTGCTCCGCGAAGAACTTCAGGCCGTTGTGCACCAGGTAGCGCAGGACGACCGTCCGGGTGGCATTGGTGGCGCCGGGCACCCAGATTTTCACCTTGCGGTAGTGGCGCTCGCGGCTCTGTTCGTACTTGAGGGGTCTGCCCGCGTCGTCGGTGACGGTCAGGATGTCCAGGAACAGTGTGTAGTTGAGGCCCTGGGGGGTCCGATATTCGATCGGGATGGTGCGGTAGATCCCATTCCAGGAGCCGACGAAACGGGGGCGGATAATTTCCGTGATCCCGATGGTCCCATCGGTGTTGACGACGATGCCGGCCTCGAAGCTCTCGATGGTGAGAGACCGGGCGTCGAGGTACGGCGGGCACGCCGCGGCTGTCAGCAGCAGAGCGAGCAGCAGGAGAGGGTGCCGACGCATAACCACCTCCTCGCCGGCCCGGCGGCACCCGCTCAGCGGGCCGCCGCGCCACCGGTGCCGGGCCCGAAGCGCACTTGGGGAACCTCACGCTCAGCGGCGGCGGTGAGCTCGAAGAACTCTCGCGGCCTGAAGGCGAAGATGCCGGCGATGAGGTTCGAGGGAAACTGGGCGATCTTTGTGTTGAGGTCGCGGATTACGGCGTTGTAGTAGCGGCGGGCGTTCTGGATCGCCTCTTCGATCTGGGTGAGGGTGGCCTGGAGCTGGGTGAAGCTTTCCACGGCCCGGAGTTGGGGGTAGGCCTCGGCGAGGGCGAACAACGACTTCAAAGCCTGGGTGAGCATACCCTCGGCTTCGGCCTTGGCGCCCGGGCTGTGTGCGCCCATGGCGCGGGTGCGGGCGACAACCACCGCGTCCAGGGTCTCCCGCTCGTGGCCGGCGTAACCCTTGACCGTCTCGACCACGTTGGGGATGAGGTCATGCCGGCGTTTGAGCTGGACGTCGATGTCGGCCCAGGCGTTGTCGCACTGCACCCGCAGCCGCACGAGGCCGTTGTAGATCACGATGACGCCCAGAATCAGGACGGCGACGACGGCAAGCGGGATCCACATGATGCTGTCTCCTCGGGAAGGGTGCGATACGCGTCATGATCCCCAGATTGAGGAGAACTATAGCTGGCACCTCTCGAGGTGTAAAGTCCCTGGCAGTCTCTGGGCGAAAATCGACCGGTTGGGTTCCGGACGGGAAATCGGTGAAGGACACCAATCCGACGCGGAGACCGCCGAAGGACGTGGGACCCACAGCGTTCCCGTCGTGCAGGGGATCAGGCTTTCTTGGTTGCCGAGCCGGCGATGTGCGGTGATGTGATGGGGATGGGGACGCGGAAGTGCTCAAGGGTCAGATGCTCAAAGCCGCCCTTTTCAATGGCGACCCAGGTCTCGCGGTCGGGGCAGCATCCGTCCGCCAGCGCTCTTGAGACGGGACGAACCCACCGCGGTACTCGTCGGAGCCACATCCCGGGTGGGGCGGCGACGTGTTCGATGAAGACGAAGCGCCCGCCGGGTTTCAGGACCCTCAGGATTTCTCCTAACGCCCCCGGGACAACCTGGACAGAGCACAGGACCAGCGTACTCACGACGGCATCCATGCTGTGATCGGGGACGTCCAGCCGTTCGGCCCTTCCCTCGCGGATTTCGACCTGTATCCCGAGCTGCTCGGCTTGACGCTTCAGATACGGGTGCATGAACGGATTCGGCTCGATCCCGATCCAGCGGATGCCGGAGGGGTAATACGGGAGGTTGACCCCGGTCCCCGGACCGATTTCCAGGACATCCCCGGAAAGATCGCCGAGCAGAGCCCGCTTTCGATCGGCCACGTGTCGTTCATGCTTTCCATTGAACTTGGCCAGCATGAACGCCGTCAGGCGCTTCCGCAAGGGGCCGCGGATTCCGGAGACTCCCCGGGGGTGATTCCTTATGGGTATTGGATCATGTCCATCCTCGTCAGGGTGACCTGCGCGCCCACGCGAGGCGCATTGACGAGATGCCACGCCGTGTACTGCTCGATATACGGATCTCCTGCCGACATGCCTTCAACCGGGACGATGACCTTGAGTCCACGCAACGCGGCCCCGCTGGCGGTGTAGAATACCGCGCCATTGGCGGCCGTCCCAACGACGATCACCGTCTGGACTCCCTTATCCTTGAGAATCTTTTCCAAGTCCGTTCCGAAAAATTTGTCAGGCCCCGACACGACGATCGGTTCTCCCCCCTGGGGTGCTACTTCCGGGAAAATGTCCGCAATACCTCCCCCGGGCACGAGAGAGTAGATTACCGCAAGCCCTTTGCCCCTCGCCTGGGTCATGAGGCGCTGGATCTCGGGAACGGAGGCCACGCAACGGGGACGGGGGGGACAGGTTTGTTTCACAATGTCCAGGACGAGAAGGGCGCTTGCCCTTGGATCGATCGTCACCCGCTTGAGTTCGGGAGCCGCTGGGACCTTGACCGCATTCCATTCATCCACGATGGTCTGGGCCAACACAGCAGGGGGGGTGCCGATGCCGGCGAGACTGACCGCCAGGCTGAGGATCCCCGTGAAGAGAACGAGCCGCCTCAGGGTCCTTGCGTTCATGTTTCCCTCCGTTCGATTTGTTGATGTCCTGACAGCCTGAGAAGCGGGTGAGCGGTGTAGCCTACACAGGTAAGAACCCCTTGGCAATCCTGTTTATTTGCTTTAACCCCGCATCAGGCAGAAAAGTTCCGATGACGGATCACCCACGGGAGATTTGGTCCTTTCCCTTGCCGCCGGCGGGCGAGGTTGGTATTCTCGGCGGGCGTTTCCGCTCCGTGCGGTCACAAGGAGGGTGGAATGGCTCACGTTGTAGTCTCTTCGACGAAGAACCTCCAGCAAGAGATCCAGGCCGGCGCGCACCGGTTCTTCGCGGACGAGCCGGTGCAGGCGGGCGGGGAGGACACGGGTCCCGATCCGTACAGCCTGCTGCTCTCCGCGCTAGGCGCCTGAATGTGCATGACGGTCGTGCTGTACGCACGGCGGAAGGGCTGGCCCCTCACCCGGGCCACGGTGGACCTCCGGCATGAGAAGGTCCACGCCAAGGATTGCGCCGAGTGCGAGACCAGGGAAGGCAGAGTGGATCGGATCGAATCCCGGATGGAGCTGGAGGGGGGCCTGAGCGACGAGCAGTACACGCGGCTGCTGGAGATCTCGGAGCGCTGCCCGATCAAGAAGACGCTCATCTCGGAGATCGTCATCGTTGCCAAGTAGCCAGGGGCCGGCCATGCTCGTGTAGTGCCACTCAAATACCTTTACAATTCCGTTCACCCTGAGCCTGTCGAAGGGTGCGGAATCTGGGCTTCGACTAGCTCAGCCCGAACGGGTCCTCTGTAAAGCCGTTTCTGAGACAGTACACTCGGTGCCAGGGGAGCGTCCTGTGGAAGCCTATAAGGAGTTGATCCGCCGGGTGAGGGAGGCCAGGCTGCTGGGGTCGTGCGCCGCGGTCCTGGGGTGGGACCAGCGCACCTACATGCCGGCCAAAGGCGCCCTGCACCGGGCGCAACAGCTTGCCCTGCTGGCCGGGATGGTCCACGAGCAAACCACCGCGCCGGAGATCGGAGGATTGCTGGATGAGATCGAGGGAAGCGAGTTGGTTCGCGAGGGCGATTCCGCCGCGGCGGTAAACGTCCGCGAGATCCGCCGGCGCTACGACCGGGCGTGCAAGCTTCCCCGGGCCCTGGTGACGGAATTGGCGCGCACCTGCACCCTGGCGCGTGACGTGTGGGTGCAGGCCCGGAGGTCATCGGACTTCGCCCTGTTCCGGCCGTGGCTGGAGAAGATCGTGGCCCTCAAGCGGCAAGAGGCAGAATCGGTGGGCTACGCCGGAGCTGCGTATGATGCCCTCTTGGACGACTACGAACCCGGCGAGACGAGCGCGCACCTGGCGACGCTTTTCAGCGACCTTAGAGAAGAACTGGTTGGACTTGTTGCGGCGATCCAGGCGTCGGGCCGGCGGCCGGACAACTCTGTCCTTCATCGCGAGTACCCTGTGGATCGCCAGGAAGGGTTTGGCAGGGCGGCCGCGGCCATGATCGGGTTCGATTTCGCGGCCGGGCGTCTGGACGAGACGGCGCACCCCTTTTGCAGCGGCATCGGCCCCGGGGACACCCGCCTCACGACCCGGTATGACTCGCGGGACTTCGGGGATGCCTTCTTCAGCATCCTGCACGAGGCGGGGCACGGCATCTACGACCAGGGACTGGACCCCGCCCACTACGGCACCCCCATGGGCGCGGCCGTGTCGTTGGCCATCCACGAATCGCAGTCACGCCTGTGGGAGAATTTCGTGGGGCGCAGCCGAGCCTTCTGGGAGCAC
Source organism: Candidatus Methylomirabilota bacterium (assembly GCA_016209725.1). Taxonomy (GTDB): domain Bacteria; phylum Methylomirabilota; class Methylomirabilia; order Methylomirabilales; family 2-02-FULL-66-22; genus 2-02-FULL-66-22. The sequence continues at coordinate 5,597 of JACQVO010000114.1, forward strand.
GTCTTCCCGCAGGCTCGCCGGTCCTTTCCCGAGGCGCTGGCAGATGTGAGCCTGGACGCCTTTTATTACGCCATCAACGATTGCCGGCCGTCCTTCATCCGGGTGGACGCGGACGAAGTGACCTACAATTTGCACGTCCTCTTGCGCTTCGAGCTGGAGCAGGCCCTCATCAGCGGCGACCTGCCCGCCGCTGACGTCCCGGCGGCATGGAACGAGGCATTCACGCGCTATTTCGGGCTGACGCCGCCCGACGACGCGCAAGGCTGCCTCCAGGACACGCACTGGAGCGGCGGCGCCGTCGGCTACTTCCCCACCTATACGCTTGGCAACCTGTACGCGGCCCAGTTCTTCGCCCAGGCCTCCGTAGATCTGGGCGGACTGGACGAGCCGTTCCGGCGCGGCGAGTTCGCACCGCTGAAGGAGTGGCTCACCACCAAGATCCACCGCCACGGCCAGCGCCACCGCGCCGCCGACCTCGTCGCGGCCGTTACCGCCGAGCCCCTGAGCCCTCGGTTCTTTCTGGATCACCTGCGGGCCAAGTTCGGTCCGCTGTATGGCATCTGACTCCGGATCATCGGGGGGCAGAAAAGTGAGGTCGGGAATTCGCTGTTCTGTCACGCCATCGCCACCAAGTCGCCGCGTTTCCAACAGCACCGACGAGTTGAAAGTAAAGTGTCCAATGTGGTAAATCATTTGCCGTAACCGGCCTCCGTCCCGCGCCCGCGCCTCGCAGTCGGCGCATCGGGGCGGCGCAGCCGCCGTCCCGGCGGGTGCCCTGGATTACCCCTCAGATGAAGCCGCGGAAGCTGCTCAGGCGGATCGTTGTCTCCCCGCACAACGTGTGGTTTCAGGACCTGCTCGCCCTGACGGAGGCATTGGGCTTCCGGGTCACGAGAAGGGAAGGAAGTCACCACATTCTTACGCATCCAGGTATTCCCGAGCTCCTCAACCTCCAAGATGTGAAGGGCGAGGCGAAACCCTACCAGGTCAGACAGTTGCTTCAGTAGGTCGAAAGGCATAACTTAACCTTGGGGGAGGACGAATGAAGGATTATCACATCAACATTTTCTACAGTGCTGAGGACGGGGGGTACATCGCGGACATCCCGGACCTGCGGCACTGCTCTGCCTTTGGCGTAACGCCGGAAGACGCGCTGTCCGAGGTTCTCAAGGCGAAGGCAGCATGGCTCAAGGCGGCGAAAGCGGCACGAAAGCCCATCCCGCCGCCATTGTTCCGGCCAGCCATCTACCAGGTGGCGTAGATCTCGGTCGCCGCAAGACCGAGCGCTGGAGGGGTCCGCGCCAACGCACCGCGCCTGAGCTTCGGCGCATCCGTGCGGCGGCGTGGACGCCGCGTGGCGGAGCCGCTCGCGCGGCCCATCACGCCGGACCGGTGCCTGAGGCTCGGCGCCTCTCATCTGAGAAGGCTGGGGATCACTCGGCAAAAGGCAGCGTACTGCGTCAACATCGCGGCGGCCATCCATCGGGGAGAGATTGACCTGGAAGCTCTGGCACGGATGGATGATGAAACTGCTCGGGCGGCGCTGGTGCGCATCATGGGTATTGGAATGTGGACGGCGGACATCTACCTCTTGATGGCCATGCGCAGACCGGATGTCTGGCCTGCCGGTGATGCGGCTCTGGTCAAGGCGGTTCGCGCCGTGAGGCGTCTTCGGAAGCTTCCATCGCCTGCTCGCATGCGCAAGATTTCCGAGACCTGGCGCCCCTTCAGAGCGGTTGCTGCGAGAATGTTGTGGCAGCATTACCTGCTCAACGGGGCCCGGAGTGAAACGGGCGACCTCTCGACGCGATCTGCGGCCTAGCCTCTCACACCCGCGGCCCAACGGCATGTTGGGGGGCTTGGGGCGGACGCCGGGTCGCCGCCGGATTGTTGGAGATGATTACTCGGCACGCCGTGGACCCGGTAACCGAGCAAACCCTCGCGGCCGTGCACCGCTTCGATCGCCACGGGCGTGCCGAGCTCTGCGCTGCAGCGGACCCCGACCCGCCGGCGAGGTTCCTCTCGCGTCACGGGCCGGGCATCCGGGCTTTAGCATTTGACGGTGCCATGCGCGACTCGCTCTGGTCAGACTCTCATTCAGACGGGAGGTCGTCCGGGAGGCCGAGGTCTCGCAGGACCCCTGCCACCTTTGCCCAGTTCTGTTCGTTTAGGGTGATGCCTTCTTTCCTGCGGCGGGCTTCTTCCGCACGGGAGTTCTCCCCGGGGATATGAACCGGGCCGGCCCCGGGAGCGGGCCGGGATGTCTTGACATACGCGGTCAACTGGTCCACCTGTGCCCGGAACTGCTCCCGCGGCATGAACCAGGTGACGTCCAGCGCCAGGATGAACATGCCGTTCATTTCTTCCGGGCCCGGGTCCGTCCGGGCCAAGCCGGCCCCCGACAGGATGCCCGAGAAAACTTCGACCGCCAGGCTCAAGGCGAACCCCCGGTGTCCTCCGGCCGGCAGGAGGGCCCCAGGGGGGTCGCTGAACAGACACGCGGGATCGGTCGTGTGCTTGCCGTCGGCGTCGAGGAGCCAGCCAGGCGGGGCAGGCTCGCCTCGCAAGAGAAGCTGGCGGACCCTGCCCTGGGCGGCGGCGCTGGTGGAGAAGTCGAAGAGGATGCCCCCGTCGGTTTCACCGGGGATCCCCATGGCGATCGGGTTCGTCGCCAGGCGAGGATCCCTCCCACCCCACGGGACGACGCACTGGCCGGCGCCGCTGTCGTTCACCGTCACGAGCCCGATCAGCCCGGCCTGCTGGATGGCCTCGGCGTACTCTGCCAGGCGTCCCACGTGATTGCAGGCCATCACCGTGACCACCGCCATCCCGCTCGTGCGCGCCTTTTGGATCGCCACCTGCGTCGCAAAGCTGGCCACGACTTGGCCGAAGGCGTTCCGGCCGTCTACTTTGGCGGCGGAGGTCGTTTCCGCGGCGACGACCGGCCGGGCGGTGGGGTCGAGCAGGCCCTTCTTCCACCATTCGTGATATTGGGCCAGACGGTAGACGCCGTGGGAGTCGTAGCCGCAGAGATTGGCCCGCACCAGCGAGGTCGCCACCCGCGCCGCGTCCCCCGGTCGCGCCCCCATCCGCTGGCAGGCGCGCGTCACGAGCGCCTGGAGCGTTTCGGCGGACATGGTTTTCACGAAGACTCTCCGCTTCCCGAAGAACCGGAAGATCGGATCGAAGGTATCCGCAGATTACACAGATTACGCAGATTCACGGATCGGACAGAACCCCCAGGAAATACCTTCCGCGCCGATCTGGGTAATCTGCGAAATCTGCGGATATGATTCTACACCCCGGGGCGCTCGGCGCGCGGGAGGTTGGTGGCGATCTCGATCAGGTGCCCCTCGGGGTCGTGGAACAGGACGGTTCGCTGCCCCCAAGAACGGTTCTGGGGAGTCCCGAGGAAGGGAACGCCGCGGGCCGACAATTCCCGATGGACCCGGTCCACGTCCTCCACCAGGATCGTCACGGCGCCCTCGTGGGCGCCGGGCGCCGGTCGGCCTGCGTGCGCGTCGCCCGTCAACTGGGACACCCGCGAGCGTGCCAGGAGGGCGAACTTCGCCCCCTCGATGGCGAACTCGACGTACCCCTCGGCCCGCAGGCGCACGGGGAATCCGACCTTGTCGGCGTAGAAGGCTACCAGGCGCTCGAAATCCTCGACGAACAGGACGACGTAGCCGAGGTACCAGAGCATCGTCTCCTCCTCTCAGGTCCCGCCGTCTTGGTCATCCGCCCCGTCATCCCCCCGTTTACGCGTCCCGCCATGATCGGTTCGATCCGTGCGTGACGTTACGGCGCGGCCAGACTCCTGGCGCTGTGGACGCGGTCGGGGTCAAGAAGCGATCGGACCCCCTTGCGGTGACCACCGCCCTCCGAAATACCCTGGTCCAGGGCTAGGGTCGGATCGTCAGTTGGGGATGCCGGTGCCAGAAATAGCCGCCCATGGTGAGGGCAGCGAGAAGGTTGCCGAGCAGGATGGACGGCCAGGTCAGGGTATGGAGAACCCGTTCGGCGAAGGCCATGACGATCACGAGGAATCCGAACTCGAACACGACAAAGAGCAACAGGATGCCGAATCCGACGTTCGGATTCCGCTCGGCCGACTGCAGGAGCCGGGATGCGATCCCGCCGATCACGCAGAAGAGGAGCCAGTGGACCCAGGTGTACATCAGGACCATCTCGAAGGACACCGGCAGGGTCTCCGGCC
>JACQVO010000115.1 GCA_016209725.1 Candidatus Methylomirabilota bacterium
GGTCCGGATCGACCCTGCACTGCCGCCGCTCCAAGCCGACCCCGTCCGCTTCAAGCAGATCTGCTTCAACCTGCTGAGCAACGCGATCAAGTTCACCCCGGAACGGGGCACGATCACCCTCACCGCCCGCCGCGTCCCCGGTATTGCGGAATGCGGAATGCGGAATGCGGAATTACCTGCCACTGGTTCGGTCCCGCAATCCGCAATCCGAAATCCACAATCCGAAATCGCCGAGTGGCTGGAGATTCGCATCAGCGATACCGGGATCGGCATCCGGGCCGACGATCTGCCGCGGCTCTTCCGGGAGTTCACCCAACTCGAGGCCGCGGCGACCAAGCGCCACGAGGGGACCGGCCTGGGCCTCGCCCTGACCAAGCGGCTCGTCGAACTCCACGGCGGCCGCATCTGGGCCGAGTCGGCCGGCGAGGGGCAGGGCAGCACCTTCACCGTGGTCCTGCCCTTCGCCGGACCCTCACAATAAGAATCAGAGTCCAGGGAGCGGGCCCGCCAGCCGCTGAAAATCCGCAGGGATGGGTGCTGTGAACTCGACCCAGGCGCCCGAGCGGGGGTGCTGGAACCCCAGCCGCCAGGCGTGGAGCATCTGCCGCGCTGTGCGAGCCGCATCCGAGGCGGCGCGCCGCCGCTCGCGTCGCCCGCCGTATATCTGATCGCCGACCACCGGATGGCCGATGTGGGCGAGATGGACCCGGATCTGATGCGTCCGCCCCGTCTCCAGGTCGAGGGCAAGGAGGGTCATCCCCGCCAATCGCCGGACCACATGGTACACGGTCCGCGCCTCCCGGCCGCCGCGCTCTCGAACCCCCATTCGCTTCCGGTCGTGCTCCCGGCGCCCGATGGCCGCCTCGACGCGCCCCGAATCCTGCCGGACTTCCCCGTGCACCAGCGCCAGGTAGCGCTTTTTCACCACGCGCATCTTGAACTGCCGGCTGAGCGACTGGTGGGCCGCCTCCGTCTTGGCGACCACCAGGACTCCGGAGGTGTCCCGGTCCAAGCGGTGGACGATCCCCGGCCGCTCCACGCCCCCGATGCCGGGCAGACTCCGGCAATGGGCCAGGAGGGCGTGCACCAACGTGCCGGTGCTTCGCCCCGCGCCCGGGTGGACCACCAACCCCGGAGGCTTGTTCAGGACGAGGAGGTCGCCGTCCTCGAGCAGGATGTCCAGGGGGATCGCCTCGGGGATCAGCAGGAGCGGCGTGGCGGGTGGGATGCGGAGCTCGACGCGCTCCCCGGCACTGACCCGATGGCGCGGCTTCACCTGGCGACCCGCCACCCGGACATGCCCGTCGGCGTTGAGCCGCTGCACCCGGGCGCGGGTGAGGCCGCTCGCCACGGCGAGGAACACGTCCAGGCGCTCTCCCGCTTGGGCGGGACTCACGATGAATTCCTGCAGATCCATGGGTGGCGGGGCGCGGTTCGCGCAGGGTCAGGCCGAGCGCGCGCGTCTCTCCCGGCGCCAGTCCAGGAGCATGTCCAGGACCATCAGGCTCACGCCCATGGAGATGGCGGAGTCCGCAACGTTGAAGGCCGGCCAGTGATACTGCGCAACGTGGACATCCAGGAAATCCACCACCATCCCGTAGCGCAGTCGGTCGATCAGGTTGCCGACCGCGCCGCCCAGGACCAGGCCGAGGGCGACCGTCACCAGCCGATGCGCATGGAGATAGCGGGCGTGATAGAAGACGATCAGGACCACCGCCATCACGGAGATGAAAATGAAGAACGGGTTGCGCACCCCCTCCGAGAGCGTGGCGAGGAATCCGAAGGCCGCGCCCGGGTTCAGAACGAACACGATGTCGAAGAAGCCGGGGATGACGGGGAAGCCTTGTCCCAGCCGGAGGCTTCGGACGATGACAAGCTTGGTGGCCTGATCCAGGAGGATGACCGCCATGGCAATGAGGTAGAACGTCATGACCTGGGTCACCGGTCATCCCGTTTTGGTCATTGGAAATTGGTCATTGGTCATTGGGTGTCCGACTCCTGGAGGACACCCACGCAGCGGTCGCACAGCGCCGGGTGCGCGGCCGAGACGCTCACGCTCTCCCGGTAGTTCCAGCAGCGCTGGCACTTCGCACCCGGGGCCCGGTCCACTCGGACCGTGAGGCCCGCCTCTTCCGCCCGGCCCTCGGCCTGTCTGACGGTCAGGCGGGAAACGATGCTAATCGTCTCCAGCCACTCCCGCCGGCCTGCCAGAAACTCGTACTCCTCCCCGCCGGCCTCCACCTCCACGGCGGCCTCCTGGGCGCTGCCGATCCGCCGATCCTTCCGCGCCGCCTCCAGCGCCTTCAGCATCTCCTCCCGGATCTTGACCAACCTCTCCCACTCCTGCGCCAGACCTTCGTTCAGGAGGTCCGCTTGGATCTCCGGAAATTCGGTGAGGTGGACGCTGGCCGGTTTGTCCGGCATCGGAATGTACCGCCAGACTTCCTCCGCGGTGAAGGACAGGGCGGGGGCCATGAGCTTCACCAGGCTGACCAGGATTTCGTACATGGCCGTCTGGGCCGACCGGCGGAGGGGTGACCCGGCACCCGAGGTGTAGACCCGGTCCTTCAGCACGTCCAGGTAGAAGGCGCTGAGGTCCACGGCGCAGAAGTTGTGCAGGCTGTGGTATAGGACGTGGAACTCATAGTCCCGGTACGCGGCGCGCACCCGCTCCGTCAGCCGCTGCAAGCGATGCAGGATGAACCGGTCGATGGGCAAGAGGTCGCCGACCGCCACCGCATGCCGGGTGGGATCGAAGTCGTACAGGTTCCCTAGCAGATAGCGGCAGGTGTTCCGAATGCGGCGGTACCCTTCCGCCAGGCGCGTGAGGATCTCTTCCGAGAGCCGGATGTCGTCCCGGTAATCCTCGGCCGCCACCCAGAGGCGCAGCACCTCCGCCCCATATTTTTGGATCACTTCCTGGGGAGCGATCACGTTCCCCAGCGACTTGGACATCTTGCGGCCCTCTCCGTCCACCACGAACCCGTGGGTGAGGACCGCCCGGTAGGGGGCGCCGCCCTGGACCCCGGCCCCTGCCAGGAGGGACGAATGGAACCAGCCCCGGTGCTGGTCGCTGCCTTCCAGATACATCTCCGCGGGCCAGTGCTGGTCCGGCCGGACCCGCAACACGGCCGCCTGGCTCACCCCCGATTCGAACCAGACGTCGAGGATGTCCGTCTCCTTGGTGAGCTCGCTCCTCCCGCATTTGCCGCACCGAGTCCCCGGCGGGACGAGTTCCCCGGCGGGACGGGCGAACCAGACGTCCGCCCCTTCCCGATCCATCAGCGACGCCACGTGCTCCACGAGGTGCGGCTCCGCCAGGACCGCCCCGCACCCGGCGCAGGAGAAGACGGCGATGGGGGTCCCCCACGCGCGCTGGCGCGAGATGCACCAGTCGGGTCGGCTGGCGATCATGTTGGAGATCCGCTCTTCCCCCCACGGGGGGATCCACTGCACCTGGCGGATCGCCTCCAGGCTCCGCTGGCGCAGCCCGTTGACCTCCATGGAGATGAACCACTGATTGGTGGCCCGGAATAGGACCGGATTCTTGCATCGCCAGCAGTGGGGATAGGAGTGCTGGAAATCCTCCGCGTGCAGGAGTCGGCCGTCCTTCCGCAGCCGCGCGATGATGGCGGCATTGGCGTCCCAGACACTCATCCCGGCGAAGTGGGTCACCTCCGGCACGAAACGGCCCATGTCGTCCACCGGGTTGTAGATCGGCAGCCCGTGTTTGATGCCCGTGTCATAGTCGTCCGCGCCGTGACCGGGTGCCGTGTGGACGCACCCCGTCCCCTGATCCATGGTGACGTAATCGGCGGTGAACAGCGGGGAGGCCCGCTCCAGCCAGGGATGGCGGGTCACCAGACCTTCCAGCCGGGCCCCCGGTCCGCGGAACAGGACCTCCGGCCTTGGCAGGCCGCATTTCCGTACGGTCTCGTCCATCAACTTCTCTGCGGTGAGGAAGTACCGCCCGTCAGAGCGGAAGACCACGTAGTCCTCGGTGGGATGCACGACGATGGCCAGGTTCGCTGGCAGCGTCCACGGGGTGGTCGTCCAGATCACCACCGAGACCTGGGCGCCTCGCAGCGCGGGATCCAGGGTCGCCGGGTCGGAGGTCAAGGGAAACGCCACGTAGATGGACGGGGAGGTGTGGTCATGATACTCCACCTCGGCCTCGGCCAAGGCCGTCAGGCACGAGGTGCACCAGTGGACCGGCTTCAGCCCGCGGTACACGCCGCCGGTGGCGAAGAATTTCCCCAGCTCCCGGAGGATGTCGGCCTCGTAGCGGTACTCCATGGTGAGGTAGGGGTTTCCCCAATCCCCCAGGACCCCCAGGCGCTTGAATTCCTCCCGCTGGATATCAATGAACTTCTGGGCGTAGGCCCGGCACAGGCGGCGCTTCTCCGGCACGGGGATCTCGGCGGCCCGGGGCCCAAGCTCCTTGTCCACCTGGTGCTCGATGGTCAACCCGTGGCAGTCCCAGCCCGGCACGTACACCGCGTCGAAGCCGGACATGGACCGGGACTTGACCACCATGTCCTTGAGGATCTTGTTCAGGGCGTGGCCCATGTGGATGTGGCCGTTGGCATAGGGCGGCCCATCGTGCAGGATCCACATCTCGCGGCCCGCCCGCGCCTCGCGCAACCGCCGGTAGAGGTCCTGGCCCTCCCAGTGGTGGAGAATCTCCGGCTCGCGCTCCTGAAGGTTAGCCCGCATGGGAAAGTCGGTCTTGGGGAGATTCAGCGTGGTCTTGTAGTCCATCTCGTCATCGGTCCTTTAGGGGGGATGGCTAACCGCCAAGGCGCCAAGAGCGCCAAGTGAAGCTGAATCATGAACGCACAACTCGCAGAATGCCGGTCCTCAGAACCGGCACATTGAATCTGTCCAGTTTCTTGCTTGGCTCTGACTTGGCGTCCCGGGTACCCAGCGCTAGCGCTGGGTGTTCTTGGCGGTTCAAGAAAAAACGCCCCGGCCCGGGGCGTCTGCGAGTCCTCGCGGCAGCGGTCTGGAAGCGAGAACGTACCAGGGAATCCCACGCCTGTCAACAGAGGCACGCCCCAAACGCACGCCCCGACGGAACGGTGCTGCTTTGGACGCCTCCAAAGCGTTCGGGCGTTCGGCTGTTCGGCAGTTCAGGGCTTCGCCCGGGCCAAAGGAACAGCCGAACACCCGAACCGCCGAACTGCCGAACGCCCTTGGCCTACGTCGTCTGCACCATCACGACACCTACCAAGACGAGCCCTCCGCCCAGGATCTGCAGAGGATTCATGGTCTCCCCCAGGACGGCGTAGGCGACGGCGGCGGCCACCACAGGCTCCAGCATGCTGACGATGCTGGCCTGCGTCGGTGGGAGGAACCTGAGCCCGCTGATGAACAGGCCGAAGGGCACCACGGTGCCGACAGTGGCGACCGCCAGGAACGCGCCCCACAGCCCCGGCTCGAACCCAGAGGCGACGATCCGCCACGGCGGCACCAAGAGCGACCAGGCCAGGCTGGCGGAGAGATACGCGTATGTCAGGAGCGTCCAGGCATCCAGCCTGCGGAGCGCAGCCCGGCCGGCCAGGATGTAGAACGCGAACGCGCACGCCCCGCCGAGACCCATCGCCACACCCAGGATGTTCACCCGGAATACGGCGGGATCGTACGCTCGGACCACGAGAGCACATCCTAGAAGCGCCATGATCATGGCCAGGATCACCCGGCCGCGAAGGCGCTGTCCTTGGACAAGGACCGTGTACAGGGCCACCAGGATCGGCGCCTGGTATTGTAGGAGCAAGGCCGTGGCCACGTTGGTCAGGTGCAGAGATTGAAAGTAGAAGAAGTTGTTGACGGCCAGGCCGATTATACCCACCGTGGCGGCCGCCCAGAAGTCCCGCCGCTCGATCCTGAGGCGCCCGGGCCAGAAGAGAGACAGGACCGCGAACAGCGTGAGGCTCGCCAGATCCGCCCGGATCACCGCCAGGATCACCGGATCCACGCCGCGGTCGCGAAAGAGCAGCTTCGCCACCGTGGCCATGGTGCCCCAGCACACGGCGGCGCTCACCACCATCACATACCCGCGCCATCGGGAATCCCTGACCACTCCCTCCTCCTTGGCAATCTGCCGACCAGGCGATCTGGCACTCCGGGGTTCCCCGGTTCCCCACCTCCCTGATTGCCCAATTGCCTGATCGCCGAAAATGTGAAAGCGCACCCTAGCACAGACACGGCCCTCCCTCAAGCACTTGGGCTTTGGGGATGCATCCAGGATTGGTTTTCAAGGCACCCATTCCCGAGGCCTTCCGCCGCCAGCACGAGCCGCCCCCCCGGCGCCCCAGACGGTGGCCGGCGTGGATATCACGCGGTGCCCGGCGTGCCGCGCGGGGCGCCTGCAGGTTGTCGGCCTCCTGCGCCCGGGGGCCCTCCCCGTCTCGGTGCGGGACACCTCATGAGCCCGCCCGCAGCCGTCCGCCCAGCAATCGGTCCTGCGCCCCGCCGTACGCGGAGGGACGGGGGCCTGTGCCTCCCGTTCCGCTCTCCCGTCCCTCCGGGGGGTCTGGTCGCTCCCAGCGCTCCCGTGTCCACCCCTGCATCGGTGACGCGCCCCCCGGGCCTGTCGTCACAAATCCCTTCCCCCGGCCCCCCGGCTCAGATACAATCCCCATAGCCCGTAGGCCACCTGTCTGCGTGCGGCACGCACAGGCAGGGCGGTTCAGTTCAACCTGTTTTGCCTGGCGGGCCCCTCTCCGCAGTCGCGGGCCTCTTCCACGCGGGGCCCGCCGGATAAAAGCTTATTCGTTCGGCGGACGAAGGATGATGCCGTGGCGCACGTAGACTTGGAGGAGGCGTTGACGAAGGCGTGGCCGTGGACAAGAGCCTTCGTGCGTCAACTCCATCAGCTCCGCCCTGCACCGTTCCGTGGAACACACATCCTTTTCGGTTCTGACTACAGCGGCGATCACAGTGGAAGCCGCTTCAGAGTGTATGGCTTCGTCATCGCCGACGCTGATGCGTCACCCGAATGGCCGGCCAGGTGTCGGGAGGTGCGCCGCACTTTCCTGAGGGACGGGCGCCGAATGTCCTTCAAGAACCTGAACGATGGGCACAGACGCCGCGCCCTTGTTCCGTTCCTCGAAGCTGCTGAGTATCCCGACGGCCACGTTGTCGCAGTGGTCGTAAGCAAGGATCTCGTTCGTTCGTCCACCGGCCCAAGCACGCTGGAGCGCTGGGCTCGCCTCCACAGGCTCGAAGCCAGATGGGACACAAAGTCCTTCGAGCAGATGGCTAGAGTAGCGCACTTCTTCTCGTTATTTGTCGCCGCATGGTCCTCGCCGGGTACGCATGTATCGTGGGTGACGGACGATGACAGCATCGTGGCTAACGCCGGGCGACTTGAAGACGCGCATCAGCTTGCCGCCCGTCTATCCGGTCTTTACGTGCCCCATCACCTTGGCGAGTTCATGATGAACACCGTCGCTGTGGACACCGGAGACCGCGGATTCGAGGACTTCGTTGCGATCCCCGACCTAGCCGCCGGCATGCTGACGGAGGTCATGTCGGGAACCGCAGAGCCGGCCTCTGGCGGGCTGGGCGTGCTCAGAGAAAAGGATTTGAGCGACAAGTCCGACGTAATTGTCGACTGGTTTTGGTATCACGCCGGTCTTCTCAAGAAGACGTGCATTCTCATTGATCGCGCCGATGAAGACCGGTTTGGCATAGGCGAGCTGCGCCTGGGCCAGTAGCATGCAGCCGCCCAACCCGCCGGCACAGGAGCGCCCCGTTAGCGCGATATAGAATTGGAGAACTCACATGACCAGGCTTGAAGAAATCGTAATGGCGGTCAATGCCCTTCCGGAGAAGGAATACGGCGAATTCCGCCGCTGGTTCTGGGAACGTGATTGGGCGAAATGGGACCAGCAGATCGAGGCCGATTCAGCTTCCGGAAAACTCGATTTCCTCGTCAGGGAGGCCCAAGGCGCCAAAGCTAAGGGCAGTCTCAAAGAACTCTGATGCACCGCACCACCGACCAATTCTGGCAGCGGTATCACGCCCTTCCGGAGGAGGTTCGTGAGCGGGCGGACAAGGCTTTTGCGCTGTTGCGATCTAATCCGCAACACCCGTCGCTTCAGTTCAAGAAGGTGGGCGTCTTGTGGTCCGCCAGAGTAGACCTCGCCCACCGTGCTCTCGCTGTTGGAGACGGAGACGATTTCGTCTGGGTCTGGATCGGCTCTCACGACGAGTATGATCGGATTTTGAAGGGCGGCTAAGAAACGGCTGCGCCTGACACGGACGAGCCGCGTCGGTGAGCCGTCCCGTTAGACGACAAGAAAACCTAGGGCGGCAGCCGGCGATGGCCTGGAAGGTTGAGCGATGGCTAAGTGAGGTCTTTCCCGGAGAAGAGCATATCTACTCCGAGTATCGTTCTCTCAATCCGCGTGAATTGGCCGTCGTGTGTGCTGCCGTGCTTGATCTCGCTCTCGCTGAATTGATTGCGCTGAGATTGAGCGATTCTTCATCAGAGGTCGAGAACTTTCTCGGGTTGGATGGTGACGGCAGAGCCCCTGCCGCGTCATTAGGAGCCCGAATCCAGCTTGGGCTATTGCTGGAGATTCTGACTGCTGAAGATGCTGCGATTCTCCGCACCCTAAAAGACGTCCGCAACGCATTCGCGCACCGAGTAAAGGTGACATTTCTCTCTCCCGCCGTTCAGCGGCCTCTACGCAAGCTCTACAGACTTTGGTACGAGAAATCAGAGCGTCTTATGAGGGACGGTTTGCTCCCCGGGAAGCCTGGGGCTCTAGGCAAGATCGAGAGGTACTTGGGTACGGTGCCCGAAGCTGGTGAAGGACTCCTCTTATCGGTATTCACCGTCTACCAAGCGTATTTCCACAGAATGCATCCTAGAATTCAGCGGGTGGGGTCTGCCATATCTTCAGCTGGTCCGGGAAAGACAAATCGACGTGATCTGCACTAGATTGTCGTCTAACCACGCGGCCCACCCAGACGCGCAGACGGCGCCGTGCCAAGTCGGCCGTCGTCGCGTGCGCGCCGGTGGCCGCGAACGTTGTGCGGACCATAGGTGAGCAAAGCAGCGAGCGTGCGCGAGGCGTGGGACTCCTGGCGTGCTTTGCCGTTCCCGAGAGGCGTCGCTGACACCGAGATCGACGGCGTCGACCTGGCGACCGTCGACACCTACGCGGCCGGATGCATTCAGGCCTACGTTGACCGCGGCCGCCTCGATACAGAGCGGAGGCGTATCCTGGCTGACTGCGTCGGGGATCTCGACCGAGTCTTGCCGAAGCTGAGCGGGGAGTCCATCAAGTACTTCACCGCGCTACGGGATCTTGGGCGGCGCGTTCTGGTAATAGGGACGTTGTTGCCTTCGTTAACTTACTCTGATACTCTCTTGTCTGGAGGAGGGAGCAAGCATGCCGCGCCAAGCGCGCCTCGATGCCCCGGGCACGCTCCATCACGTGATCCTCCGGGGGCTCGAGCGGGGGGCGATCGTGAAGGACAACGGGGACCGCGCGGCCTTCGTGGCCCGCCTGGGGGCGGTGGCCCAGGCCACGGGCACCGCCCTCTACGCCTGGGCCCTCCTCCCGAACCACGCCCACCTCCTGCTCCGGAGCGGCCCCGCCGGGCTCCCGCGGTTCATGCGCCGATTCCTCACCGGCTATGCCATTACCTTCAACCGCCGCCATAAGCGCGTGGGGCACCTCTTCCAAAACCGCTATAAGTCCATCGTCTGCGAGGTGGACGCCTACTTCCGGGAGTTAATCCGCTACATCCACCTGAATCCGCTCCGGGCCAAGCTGGTGGCGGACCTGCGGGCCCTGGACCGCTACCCCTGGTCCGGCCACGCCACCGTGGTGGGGCGCATCCCCCACGCCTGGCAGGATCACCGGAGTGTTCTCGCCTGGTTCGGGCGGACGCAGGGAAAGGCGGTTCGGGCGTATCGGGACTACGTGCGCGAGGGGATCCCGCTGGGGCGCCGCCCGGAGCTCGTCGGCGGGGGCCTCGTCCGGTCCGCGGGGGGCTGGGCCGAAGTGCGGGCGCTCCGGCGGCAGCAGGACCCCATGGCGGGAGACCCGCGGATCCTGGGGAGCGGCGACTTCGTCGAAGGACTCCTGCGCGAGGCCGAGGAACGCCAGGCCGGAGCGTTGCGGCGGGCAGTCACGCCCCAAGCAACGGAGGCGGTGATTGCGAGACGCTGCCAGCGCGAGGGGGTCTCCTTGGGGGAACTCCAGCGAGGCGGTCGCCGCGGGCCCCTCTCAGCGGTTCGCGCTGATCTGGCCCGCCACCTGGTGGCAGGGCTCGGCCTCTCGCTGGCGCAGGCGGCCCGCCACCTGGGAGTCTCCACGACAGCGATATTCAAGATCCTGCGGAAGACCGATGCCTAAGTTAACGAAGGCAACAACGTCCCCCAATTCGATTTCCAGCATCACCCAGCCGATCTCTATCCACACCGAAACCTCCGGGTGGCCCCGACCGGTGGCGAAATCCTTCCATGAACGGACGGCGACGGCATGCCGCCTGGCCTGCAACAGGACTTACCTCCCGCACAACCAGCCGAAGGACCGGGGAATCGCCTTGACACGGCTTGCGACGGTTGGGTATAGTCCGCTCCGGTCGTCAGCCGCCGTACACGAAGGTCGTCCCGGCTCGCCGCGTGCCCGGGTATTCCGTTGATCGGTTCCCGCGGTTCGCTCTTTTCTCATCGTTCCACTCAAGAGGGGGATTGCTCGTCATGAAGCGCTATCTGCTCGCGCCGGGTCCCACGCCGATCCCGCCCGAGGTCCTGCAGGCCATGGCCCTGCCCATCATCCACCACCGCA
Organism: Candidatus Methylomirabilota bacterium; assembly: GCA_016209725.1. Taxonomy (GTDB): domain Bacteria; phylum Methylomirabilota; class Methylomirabilia; order Methylomirabilales; family 2-02-FULL-66-22; genus 2-02-FULL-66-22. Next base: position 10,815 of record JACQVO010000115.1, read on the forward strand.
CCCCCGAGTACGAGGCCATCTTCGCCGAGGTGCGCCGGGACCTGCGGCTCCTGTTCCAGTGCCAGAGCGAGGTCCTGATGTTCGCCGCCTCGGGCAGCGGGGCCATGGAGGGGGCCGTGGTGAACACCCTCTCCCCCGGCGACCAGGTGGTGGTGATCCGCGGGGGGAAGTTCGGCGAGCGCTGGGCCGAGATCTGCGAGGCCTACGGGGTGCGCGTCTTGCCCGTGGATGTCCCGTACGGAAAGAGCGTGGAGCCGGCCTCCGTCGCCGCAGTCCTTCAGCGCGACCCGGCGATCAAGGCCGTATTCGCCACCCAGAGCGAGACCTCCACCGGCGCGGTGCACGACATCCAGGCCCTCGCCGCCATCATCCGCCGGACGCCCGCCATCCTGGTGGTGGACGCCGTTTCCAGCCTGGGGGTGATGGACCTGGCCATGGATGCCTGGGGCGTGGACATCGTGGTGGCCGGCTCCCAGAAGGGGCTCATGCTGCCACCCGGTTTGGCTTTTGCCGCCCTCTCCGAACGGGCCTGGGCCCTGGTGCCCGGCGCGCGCCTGCCCAAGTACTATTTCAATCTTGCCGCCGAGCGAAAGGCCATCGAGAAGAACCAGAGCGCCTACACGCCGGCCGTGTCGCTGGTCGTGGGTCTGCGCGAGTCGCTGCGCCTGATCCTGGCGGAGGGCCTCCCCAACGTCTTCGCCCGGCACGACCGGCTGGCGCGGGCCACGCGGGCCGGCGTCCAGGCCCTCGGGTTGGAGCTGTTCGCCGATCAGCCCGGCTGCGCCTGCACCGCCGTCAAGGCGCCGGCCGGGATCGAGGGCGGCGCCATCGTGAAGGGCTTCCGGAAGCGGGGGATCACCATCGCCGGGGGCCAGGCAAGCATGAAGGGCAAGATCTTCCGGATCGCCCACATGGGGTACGTGGACGGCTTCGACGTCCTCACCGTTCTGGGGGCCCTCGAGTTGGTCCTGGCCGACCTCGGCTATCCGGTGAAGCTCGGCGAGGGCGTCCGGGCCGCCGAGGAGATCCTGCAGAAATAGCCTCGGGCCGCCCGAGCGGCTGGGGGGGACCCTATGACCAGTCAAGTTGACCTGCCCGTCTCCCGGTTGCGCGTCCTGGTGACCGACAACCTGTCCCAGAGGGGCGTGGACTTCCTCCGGCAGACACCCGGTTTCGACGTGGTGGTGCAGAACAAGCCGACGCCCGAGGCGCTGAAGGATCTCTGTCGGGAGATGGACGCCCTGATCGTGCGGAGCGCCACCCGGGTCACCGCCGACCTCTTGGCCTCGGCGCCGAGGCTCAAGGTCGTGGGCCGGGCCGGGGTGGGCGTGGACAACGTGGACCTGGAGGCGGCCACCGCCCGGGGCGTGGTGGTGATGAACACCCCGGGGGGGAACACCATCAGCGCCGCCGAGCACACCGTGTCCATGCTCCTCAGCCTGGCCAAGCACATCCCCCAGGCGACCGCCTCCATGAAAGGCGGCAAGTGGGAGAAGGGCAAGTTCCTCAGCGTCGAGCTGTCCGGGAAGACCCTGGGCATCATCGGCCTCGGCCGCATCGGCAGCGAGGTCGCGAAGCGGGCCAAGGCCTTCAACCTGCGGGTCCTGGCCTACGATCCCTTCATCAGCGCTGAGGCGGCGCAGGCCCTGGGGGTCGAGCTGGTGGAGCTGACCGAGCTGTACCGCCAGGCCGATTTCATCACCATCCACACGCCGCTCACGGCGGAGACCAAGAACCTGATCTCTGCCGCCACCATCGCCCAGATGAAGGACGGTGTGCGGATCGTGAACTGCGCCCGCGGAGGGGTCGTGAACGAGGCCGACCTGTACGCCGCCCTCACCAGCGGGAAAGTGGCGGGCGCGGCTCTGGACGTCTTCGCCCAGGAACCCACCACCGACAGCCCCCTGTTCTCGCTCCCCAACTTCATCTCCACCCCCCATCTCGGCGCCGCCAGCGAGGAGGCCCAGGAGGCGGTGGCGGTGGAGGTCGCCCACCAGGTGGTTGACTATCTCCAGAAGGGCATCATCCGGAACGCGGTGAACGCGCCCTCGATCCCGCTGGAGATGCTCCGCACGCTGCAGCCGTACCTGACGCTGGGGGAGAAGCTGGGCCGCCTAGCCTCCCAACTGTGCGAGGGACGCCTGGCGGAGATCCACCTGGAGTATCGGGGCGAGATCGCCTCCCTCGACTGCGTCCCGCTGACGGTGGCCACGGTCAAGGGCATCCTGGACCCCATCCACGACAGCGTGAACATGGTGAACGCCTTGGCCATCGCCAAGGGGCGCGGGATCCGCCTGATCGAGAGCAAGTCCACCGAGGCCACCGATTTCGCCAGCCTGATCACGGTTGCGCTGAAGACGGACCGCGGCAAGACCGAGACGGCCGGGACGCTGTTCAGCCGCCAGGACCCGCGCGTGGTGGACATTGACGGATTCCGGCTGGAGGCGGTCCTGGACGGCTACATGCTGGTCTTCTCCAATCTGGACGTGCCCGGAGTCATCGGACGGATGGGCACCCTCCTCGGTCAGAACAACGTGAACATCGCCGGAATGCAGCTCGGGCGCGAGCGGCGCGGGGGGCGCGCCGTCTCCATCGTGAACGTGGACGACCCGATCCCGGCTTCGGTGCTGGACGAGATCCGGCGTATGCCCAACATCGTGTACGCCAAGCTCGTCCGCATCTAACCTGATCCGAGAAAAACCTTGAACCGCCATGATCACCCAGCGCCAGCGCTGGGTACCCGGGTCGCCAAGGATCCGATGTTCGGATCCTTTCAACGAAGAACCCGAGAACCGATTCCTGGGGCCTTCAGGAGTCTGATTCCTTTCCCCCAGATAGGCCATTTCCTTTGGCGTTCCGGGTACCCAGCGCTAGCGCTGGGTGTCCTTGGCGGTTTAATAAGTTCGGATTGGGGCTAAGTCACATGGCTATTCTCGGGGGCAGGGGCGGTGGCATCCTGCCCCCGTTCGTTTGTGATCCCTTCGTGGTCCGCGCCATCAGTCCGGTGACGCGTTCCCCGGACATTCCCGTTCGCACTGAGCGTGTCGAAGTGCGAACGTTCGTGGTTCGACAAGCTCACCACGAACGGGAAAAGTCATGTGATCGTATTTCTGAGAGGCAGTCCTTAGTCTCGGGTCCCCTGACATGATCCCGCGCACCGCGATCCCCAAGGGCGTCCGCGTGTTCACCCCGGAGGAGACCGCCCGGCGGCGGGCGGTGGAGGGCAAGTTGCTCTCCGTCTTCCAGCGCTGGGGCTTCCGGGAGATCATCACGCCCACGTTCGAATACCTGGAGGTCTTCGAGCAGCCGACAGGCGAGGACGCCGGCGACCAGATCTTCAAGTTCGTGGACCGGCAGACCGGACGCCTGCTGGCCCTGCGGGTGGACATCACCCCCCAGGTCGCCCGCCTGGTGGCGACGACCCTGCGGCAGGCCCCGCTCCCCCTGCGTCTGGCCTATGCGGCGACGGTGTTCCGCTACCACGAGCCCCGGGCCGGGCGCCAGCGGGAGTTCGAGCAGATCGGCGTCGAGCTGATCGGCCTGGATCGTCCCGAGGCGGACGCGGAGATGATCGCCATGGCCGTGGAGGGATGCCAGGCGGCCGGCCTCCGGGCCTTTCAGATCGACGTGGGCCAGGCGGAAGTGGTGCGGGGCCTGCTGAACGCCCTCCAGCCGGCGCCGGCCGTCCGCTCCCGGATCGTCTCCGCCATCCGGCGAAAGGATCCCCTGGAGCTGGACCTGCTCCTGCAGGAGGTCCCGGGCGACCCCGGCCTCCTGGAGACACTGCGGGCGCTCCCCCAGCTCTACGGCGGCCGGGAGATCCTGGACCAGGCGGCGCGGCTCCACTTCCCGCCCGCCTCGCGGGCCGCGCTGGCCAATCTGGCCGAGGTCGTGACCATCCTGGAGAACTACGAGGTGGCGGAGCACGTGATCCTCGACCTGGCAGAGGGCCACGCCTTCGAGTATTACACCGGGGTTGTCTTCGGCGCCTTCGCCCGCGGCCTGGGGTACCAACTGGCCAGCGGCGGCCGCTACGACCACCTCATCGGGCAGTTCGATTACCCATGCCCCGCCATCGGGTTCACCTTCGACCTGGAGCGGGTCCTGGCGGCCCTGGCGGCGGCCGAGTCCCTGCCCGAGGTGTCCGGGCCCGACGTCCTCCTGATCGATTTCAGCCCGGACAAGCGTGCCGCGCATCGCCTGGCTCGCCTGCTGCGGGACCGCGGCCTGGCCGTGGCCCGAGACATCATCAAGCGGGATCTGGCCGGCTCCCTGGCCTATGCCAAGGCGTCCGCCATCCGGCGGGCCGTGATCCTGGGGTCCGCCGAGCAGCCGCCCGAGACCGTTCTCGTCCACGACCTCGTCACCGGGACGCGCCGCACCCTGCCCCTGGGGGCCTTCGTGCAGACCGTCGCGCAGGGGGACTCACCGTGGGAGATCTGATTTCAGAATGCGGATTGCGGAATGCGGAATGAGGACCCGAGGAATGCCATGGCCAATCTGATTGTGGTCGGGGCGCAGTGGGGCGACGAGGGCAAGGGTAAGGTCGTCGACATCCTCAGCGAGCGCTTTGACGTGGTCGCGCGCTACCAGGGGGGCAACACCGCCGGGCACACGGTCGTGGTCGGCGAGGACAAGATCGTCCTGCACCTGGTCCCCTCCGGCATCCTGCGCAAGGGGAAGATCTGCGTTCTGGGCAACGGGGTGGTCATCGACCTGGGCGAGCTCATCCATGAGATGGACCAGCTCGAGCGGCTGCACGTGCGCTTCGAGGACCACTTCTTCATCAGCCGCCGGGCCCACCTCGTCCTGCCCTACCACAAGGTCCTGGACGTGGCCCACGAAGAGCGCGCGGCCAAGAAGATCGGCACCACCGGGCGCGGGATCGGGCCCGCCTACGTGGACAAGATGGCCCGCGTGGGGATCCGCATCGGCGACCTGCACGAGCCGGGCCTGTTCCGGGACCGACTCCAGCACAACCTCCTGGAGAAGCGGGCCCAGTTCCCGGAGAATCCGGCGCTGGCCACGCTGGACGTCGAGCAGATCTTCGGCGGGCACCGCAAGCATTATGAGCGCATCCGGGGCTTCCTGGTGGATTCGGCCCAGATCCTGGACCGCCTGATCCGGGAAGGGAAACACGTATTGTTCGAGGGGGCCCAGGGCACGCTGCTGGATGTGGACCTGGGGACCTACCCCTATGTGACCTCGTCCAGCGCCACGGCGGGCGGGGCTTGCACGGGCACCGGCGTGAGCCCGAAGCGGATTGACGGCATCCTGGGCATCAGCAAGGCGTACACGACCCGCGTGGGGGAGGGGCCGTTCCCCACGGAGCTGACTGACGCCCTCGGCGAGAGCGTTCGGATCCGCGGGCAGGAGTTCGGCGCCACCACCGGCCGGCCCCGCCGGACGGGCTGGTTCGACGCCGTGGGCATCCGCTACGCCGCCCGGGTGAACGGGCTGGATGCCCTGGCCCTGATGAAGCTGGACGTCCTGGACGAGCTGGACCCCATCCAGGTCTGCACCGCGTACCGCTATCGTGGCGATCTGCTCACCGAGTTCCCCAACGAGTCGAACATCCTGGCCGAGTGCCAGCCCGTGTACGAGACCCTCCCCGGCTGGCGGCAGAGCACAGTGGGCACGCTGGAGGAGGCCAAGCTGCCCCCCGCGTGCCGGTCGTACATCCGGCACCTCGAAACCCTGGTGGGTGTTCCCATGGCCCTCATCTCCACGGGACCGCGCCGCGACCAGACCATCATTCGGCCCGGTCCACTGTTGGACTCCTGGGGCCTCGTTTGATCCCCCCTTTCCCCTCTGTATCGCGGCCAATCTGCTTGACGTCGAGCAGCCGAGGCTGCTAATCTCACCTGCATCGACCTCTATTGTTCCGATCGATTTTCGGCTCCACGCTGGGCACGAGGCGTCTGACGCCTCTGCCCGGCTTCGGAGCTTCATATGGCTTCAAGGTACCGACACATTGGCTCCCGGATGCAGGGGGCTCCAAGGAGGTTTGTCATGAAACAGGCTCGCCGATGGATGGCGCTCGCTTGGCTGATTCTCACCCTCTCCGCAGGGTCTGCTGGCGCCGAAATCCTGGCCATGCTCAACTACGAGACCAAACCTGAGCAGATCGTCCGCAAGGAAGGAATCGCCATCATTGACGTGGATCCCAAGTCCCCCACCTTCGGCAAGCTGATGGCGGACATCCCCTTGCCCCCCGATCTGGTGGCCCACCACATCTTCTATACCCACGACCAAAACAAAGCCTACATCACCGCCCTCGGGAAAAGCATTCTCCACGTGATGGACTTGACCCGCTTTCCCTACCGGCTGAAGGCGATCCAGGTGCCCGAGTGCGTGGTCGGCGAGGATGTGGTCTTCTCCGATAACGACAAGACCTGGTATCTCACCTGCATGGGATCGAACAAGGTGATCGTCGGCGACGTGGCAAGCGATCGGGTGGCCCGGATCATTGACGTGCCGAAGTATCCCCACGGAATCGCCATTCACGACGAGATCGACCGGATCCTGACGACCAGCACGGTGCGCGCCTCCGACCTCGGTGATCCAGGCGAGATCATCGCCGTCATCGAGGCCAGCACCGGGAAGGTCCTGTCCACGCACAAGGTCACGGACAAGCCCTCGCCCGCCGGGGATGCGCCGGTGGAGGTCGCATTCGTTCCGCGAGCCAACCCGCCGGTGGCCTACATCACGAACATGTACGGTGGCACACTCTCGGCCGCCGTCTGGGACCCGGCCAGGAAGGATTTCGAGGTCCGGCGGGCCTTCGACTTCGCCCCCCACGAGGCCGGGGTGCCGCTGGAGATGTATTTCAACAAGGAGGCGGACCGGCTCTTCGTCACGACGGCCAAGCCGGGGAAGTTCCACATCTTCGACATCAGCGGGGACCGGTCCAGGCCCAGGCTCCTGAAAACCCTGCCCGCGGCCGCCGGTGCCCACCACGTCGCCTTCACCAAGGACGGGCAGTACGCCTTCGTGCAGAACTCCCTCCTGAATCTTCCAGGAATGAGCGACGGTTCCATCACGGTGATCGATATGAAGGCGCAGCAGGTCGTCACCAGCATGGACACCCTGAAGAACCAGGGCCTCAACCCCAACTGCATCGTCCTGCTGCCGGAGTGGAACGAGCCGGCCGGCCACTAGCCCGGGGTAGGTGCGAAACATCGAGACACCTTCGCCGAGGGCCCTCCGCGCGCGCTGAATGCCCGAGGTCGCCCGGCCCCGCCAGGACAATACGCTGTCCGTCCCAATGAGTTGAGGCAGACGTGAGGCCTCGGCTGATCATCCGCCGGCAGGGTCCGAGGCTCAGCGTTCAAGGTTGCCCGTCTCGCCTCGCGGCACTCGGTCGCGCTGCGCTGCAGCGCCATCTCGGCTTCGCTCCGAGTCCCCCCGAGGCCCGCTGCATTCCGTGTGACACCGCCTGCCGGCACCGAAGGCGTCGCCGCAGTCGGTTCCTTTGGGCACGGTTCTTTCCCGGACCGGCCGTCGCAACGGCCCCGCCGGGGTCGGGAGGGATTTGCCTCCCTCGGTCCTGGTTTCCGACTCCATGTGGACGAGGATCTGTCCTCCGCTGCAGCCTGCTGTAACCTGCTTGACAGGACGTATATATCGGAATAGCATTCGAGATATACGGACTTCCGGAGGAGAGCGAATGGGAACGCGGCGGACAAGGCTGACGACGATCCGACTTGACCTGAGACTTGCCGACGAGGCGAAACGCGCCCTCGGGGTGAAGAGCCGCACGGAGGCCGTGCATCGGGCGCTGGAGGAGGTCGTCCATTTAGATCACTTCAAGCGGGTCATGCTGAAATACGGCGGGAAGCTCAAATTTGAAGGCTACATCGATTAGATTCTTTGTCTTCGATACCTCCGTCCTCATCGACCACCTGCGGACCAACCGCTTCGCCGATGCCGTGCAACGACTGGAAGGCGTGATCCGGTTCAGCGCTATCGTCCTCGCCGAGCTCTACCGGGGCGCCCGCGCCAGGACTGAAGTCCGGGTCATCGACTCGTGGGCGAGGCGACCGATAGTCCTCATCCCGACCCGCGACATGTGGTTGCGATCGGGGCGAATCCTCGCGCGGCTGGCGGAGCGGCATTCCCTTGACCCCGAGTCACTTCGACGCCTCCACTTTGATCTCCTGATCGCGTTAAGCGCCCGAAGTATCGGAGCGACCGTCGTCACTACCGACCGAACACACTTCGAGCTCATCCGGGAGATGGTGCCCTTCTCCCTCGTCGTATGGTAGGCGGTTTTGACTGGGCGTGCTGCCTGAGCTATAATCCGCCCCGCGTCGTGAGCTTCTCGCCTCACACCCTCTAACGTGACCCGGTAGCTCAACTGGCAGAGTACCGGCCTTTTAAGCCGGGTGTTCTGGGTTCGACTCCCAGCCGGGTCACCAGCTCTTCATCCTCATGGGAGCCTGACGTATGGACACCATGACCATACGCCGGCTGATTGCTGAAGGAAGGTACTCGTATTCGCGGCATGCCGAGAGAGAACGGCAAGCCGACATGATCTTTACCCACGAGATCGAGGAAGCCTTTCGGAATTGCGACATTATCGAGGACTACCCCGATGATCCGCGAGGGCCAAGCTGTTTGATACTAGGATTTTCTGGCCAGCGGCCCTTGCACGCCGTATGCTCCATCAAACAGAACCCTGAGGAGGTCCTCCTCATCACTGTGTACGATCCCTCCAGGCATCCAGCACGCTGGACCGATCAATACCGGCGTAGGAGGAAGTAGTCCCATGGAGAGAACATACCCCCCATGCCACTTCTGCGGTGGGGAAGTGGTTGAGCGGCGCGTCACCATGGACTACCGGTGGGGCGACGAGTTGCTGGCCGTGATCCGGAATGTGCCCGCTGGCGTATGCCAGACCTGCGGAGAGCAATACCTCAAATCCGAAGTCGTCAGAGAGCTTGAGAAGGCCGCCCACGCCCACGAGGCACCGGCGGAGGTGCTCCAGGTTCCCGTAAGGGAACTCAAGGTGGCATGACGGGAATCGGAGATTGAGACCGCGGCCCTAGCCGATTGCAGGACGCAATGGCGGGCAGCTCATTCTTGGCCGGGGCATTCCACCTTCGACTCCCACCCGGGTCGCCATCCCCTCTCCAGGAATTAACCCGCTCTCGACACGCTGGCTAAAACCTCCGGTGCCGACCTGGATGCCGGCTTCATGTCGGGCTATCCGATCATCCGTTGCCCTGGGGGTCTGTCATCTGCTTCCTTCCCGCCCTCACGCCAGTACCATCCAAGACAACTTTCTTGCAGATATCCCGACACATGCATTCCCCTTTCCACGTCGGCTTGCGAACCCCGACGGCTCGACCACTCATACGTCCGAGGCTGCCTCTTCTTGGGAAGAGCGAGCCCCCCAAGGGGGGCAGGAAACAATTCCACTCCGTCAACAGCCGAGTAGGCCCGGGGAATCGCACCCCGAGCCCCTCACAGATCCGGACGTAAGCCTCTCGACTTATCCGGCTCGTGCCACCCAATGAAGGCTGCCGCCTTCCGCCAATGTGATGGGTTCCTCCTGTTGCCAGTTGA
>JACQVO010000116.1 GCA_016209725.1 Candidatus Methylomirabilota bacterium
ATCCAGGAGTTGCTGGGCCACGCGCATCTGCGCACGACGCAGCGCTACACCCACGTCGGGCTGGACAAGGTGCTGGAAGTCTATGACCGTGCCCACCCGAGAGCCCGGTCGGGTGGCAGGCGCCCCAGCCCGGCGCCGAGGGAGCCATGAGAACACCCGGAGAGCTCCACCAGCCTGATGGCCAGGGGCATCCGGCACCGGACCCGGGGCCCGTCCTGCGAAGCACAACCATCCTGTCCGTCCGGCACCGGGGACAGGCGGCCATCGCCGGCGATGGACAGGTGTCCTTCGGCGAGGTGGTCATGAAACACACCGCGCGGAAGGTCCGGCGCATGTGCAACGACCAAGTCATCGCGGGGTTCGCCGGCGCGGCGGCGGATGCTTTCGCCCTCTTCGCGAAGTTCGAGGCGAAACTGGAAGAGTTCAACGGCAACCTGCCCCGGGCCGCCGTGGAACTGGCCAAGGACTGGCGGATGGACCGCGCCCTGCGCCGACTGGAGGCCCTGCTGGCCGTGGTGGACCGGGAGCACTCCTTGATCATCTCGGGGACCGGCGATGTGATCGAGCCGGACGATGGGATCATCGGGATCGGCTCCGGCGGTGGGTACGCGGCCGCGGCCGCCCGCGCCCTGGTGAAACACTCGACCCTGTCGGCGCGGGAGATCACGGCGGAGGCGATGCGCATCGCCGCCTCGCTCTGTGTGTACACCAACGACCAGATCACGATCGAGGAGCTGTAAGCGTGGCTGAAGTCAGGGCAGGCCTTCCTGAGAGCCTGGCCAAGGACGCGACCTTCCTGTTCCCGGAGATGGACGTTGGCGAGCTTGATGTCCACGAGGACTGGAGGTACCTGCTTGGACGAGTGCTGGAATACGGCACCCTGGAGTCCGTGCGGTGGGCGATGGACACCTACGGCCGGGAAAGAATCCGCGAGTTTATCCGAACGCGCGGGCTCCGGGTGCTGTCGAGAAAAACGGTGAACTACTGGGCGCTTCTGCTGGACCTCCACGACGAGGAATGCATCCAGAGATTCTTGACGGGCCCCAGAAATCCCTTCTGGCCCAACTAGAGCGCGGGGGGATTCCATCGGCCGTGTATTTGGCCGGGGGAACTGGCCTGGCTCTGCACCTCGGCCATCGGAGGTCCGTGGATCTCGACTTCTTCTCCTCGGAAGTATTCGAGGCCGAGGAATTGCTGACCGTTCTGCGACAGATTGGGGAGTTTCAGGTTCGTCGGAACGATCCGGGAACGCTGACGGCACGAGTCGAGGGGATTGAGGTGAGCTTCATTCGATACCTGTATCCGATGCTCGATTCGCCGACCAAGCCGGAGTTTGCGCCGCCGATTGCTGGGCTCCGGGACATTGCGTGCATGAAGCTCTCGGCCATCATGGGTCGGGGGTCCAGACGCGATTTCGTGGACCTGTATGCGGTATGCCGGCAAGGGCACGGGCTGGGGGAAGTCTTCGGCTGGTTTCAGCAGAAGTACCATGGGATCACATACGACCTGTACCACCTCGCCAGGAGCCTGGTCTATTTTCTGGATGCGGAAGAGGAGCGGATGCCGGTCATGCTCTGGCCCTGTCGCTGGGACGAGGTGAAGGCGTTCTTCACCGCCGAGTCCCGCCGCGTGTTCAGCGCCTAGCTCCGTGGCCGGTTGTCGGTTGTCCGTTTTCCATTTTCAATTGAGGTGTAACCCGACATGGATCGTCTGACTCCCCGCCAGATCGTGGCGGAGCTCGATAAATACATCATCGGCCAGCACGACGCGAAGCGCGCCGTGGCCATCGCCCTCCGGAATCGCTGGCGCCGGCAGAAGCTTCCCGCGGAGCTGCGGGACGAGGTCGCGCCGAAGAACATCATCATGATCGGCCCGACCGGTGTGGGCAAGACCGAGATCGCGCGCCGGCTGGCCCGGCTGGCCGAGGCCCCCTTCATCAAGGTGGAGGCCTCCAAGTACACCGAGGTCGGCTACGTGGGCCGGGACGTCGAGTCCATGATCCGGGATCTGGTGGAGCTGGCGGTGAACATGGTCCGCGGCGAGAAGACCCGCCGGGTGGAGGAACGGGCGCGCGAGTTGGCGGAGGAACGCCTGCTGGACCTTCTGCTGCCGTCGTCGCGGGTGGGGGCCTTCGGCCAGACGGTGGCGCCGGAGAGCGGCACCGCCCATGAGACCCGGGAGAAACTCCGGCAGCGGCTGCGGGAGGGCGCCCTGGATGACCGCACGGTGGAGGTGGATGTCGCCAATCGCGGCCTGCCCATGGTCGAGGTCCTCGGCGGGCAGGGCATGGAGGAGCTCCAGGAGAATCTTAAGGAGATGTTGGGGAACATCCTGCCCCAACGGACCAAGCGCCGCAAGGTGAAAATCAAGGAGGCGCACCGCATCCTGATGCAGGAGGAGGCGGACAAGCTGGTGGAGAAGGAGGAGGTGGTCAGCGAGGCCATTGCCCGCGTGGAGAATTCGGGGATCGTGTTCCTGGACGAGGTGGACAAGATCGCCGGACGCGAGCGGGCTCACGGCCCAGACGTGTCCCGGGAAGGGGTGCAGCGGGACCTGCTGCCCATCGTGGAGGGCTGCACGGTCAACACCAAGTACGGGCTGGTCCGGACGGACCACATTCTTTTCATCGCCGCCGGGGCCTTCCACGTCTCGAAGCCCTCGGACCTGATCCCGGAGATGCAGGGCCGGTTTCCCCTCCGGGTCGAACTCCCTAGCCTGACCCGCGAGGACTTCGAGCGCAACCTTACCGAGCCGGAGAAAGCCCTGACCAAGCAGTACACCGCCCTGCTGGCCACGGAAGGCGTGGGCCTGGAGTTCCTGCGAGACGCCATCCAGGAAATCGCCGCCATCGCCACCGCGGTCAACCAGGCCACCGAGAACATCGGTGCACGCCGCCTGTATACCATCATGGAGCGGCTACTGGACGAGATCTCTTTCGAGGCCCCCCACATGGCAGGGGTCAAGGTGGCCATCGACGCCGAGCACGTGCGGCGGAAGCTGGCGAGCATCGTGAAGGACCAGGACCTCAGCCGCTACATCTTGTAGCGTCAGGGCCTGGGGCGATCCCCCTGGGCTGGCAGGACGGCTGGGGGCCGGGGATGCTGGACTGGGGACAGGCTATGGCTCCGGATCCGAGCAGGGCAGAGATCATCATCGGGGCGTTGCCCTTCATCCGCGCCTTCAGCGGGAAGACGGTGGTGGTCAAGTACGGGGGCAACGCCATGCTGGACCCCCAGCTCACCACGGCGGTCATCCAGGACCTCATCCTGATGCGGCTGGTCGGAATGCAGCCGGTGGTGGTCCACGGGGGTGGACCACAGATCGATCAGGCCATGCAGGCTTCCGGGTCGCAGCCGCGATTCGTCCAGGGCCTGCGCGTCACCGACGCCGATACCATGCGCACCGTCGAGCGGGTCCTGGTGGGGGAGATCAACCAGGAGATCGTCGCCTGGATCCAGCGTCTGGGAGGCGCCGCCATCGGCCTCTCGGGAAAGGACGGGGGATTGATCCAGGCCCGGAAGGCCGGCCCGGCCAGGGCCCCCGATGGGCAGATGGTGGACCTGGGCCTGGTGGGCGACGTGGCCAGGGTGGAACCCCGGCCCATCCGGGCCCTCCAGGACGCGGGATACATCCCGGTGGTGGCGCCCACGGCCGGCGATGAAACGGGCGCCACCTACAACATCAATGCCGACCTGGTGGCGGGAGAAATGGCCGCGGCCCTGGTGGCCGAGAAGCTGGTGCTCCTGACCGACACCGACGGAATTCTGGATCGCCAGGGGCGGCTGCTCTCCACCCTGTCCCGGCAGGAGGTGGAGCGTCTGATGGCGGACGGGACCATCAGCCGGGGGATGTTGCCGAAGGTGCAGGCGTGTCTCACCGCCCTGAAGGCCGGGGTGCGCAAGACCCACATCATCAACGGAACCCGGCAGCACGCGCTCATCGAGGAGCTTCTGACCCCCGAGGGAGTGGGGACGGAGATCGTGGCATAACCGGCGATCAGGCAGCCTGGCAACCAGGCAAGTGGGCGATCAGGCAATCAGGCACCCAGGGAACTCGGAGCCCCTGAGTGCCGAGTCGCCGGATTGCCTGATTGCCAGTCGTGAGAGCTGAAGGTCAAGGACTTGTACTGAACGGATGAGGTGGGATGCTATGACCACACAGGAGCTTCTTGCGGCGTCGGCGAAGTACCTGGCCAACACCTACGCGCGCTTCCCCATCGTCCTGGAGAGGGGCCAGGGGGTGCGCCTGTGGGATTCCGACGGGAAGGAGTACCTGGACTTCGTCGGCGGCATCGCCGTGGACGCCCTGGGGCATTGCCACCCGCGGATGGTCGAGGCCATCCGGACGCAGGCCGAGCGCCTCATCCACGTGAGCAACCTGTACCACATCGAGCCGCAGATCCGATTGGCCCAATTGCTGTGCGAGCACTCCTTCGCCGACCGGGCGTTCTTCTGCAACAGCGGGGCCGAGGCCAACGAGGCCGCCATCAAGCTGGCGCGCAAGCACGCCAAGGACCACTGGAGCACGGACCGGTTCGAGATCATCGTCATGCGCCACTCGTTTCATGGGCGCACGCTGGCCACGGTGACGGCCACGGGGAACGAGAAGTACTGGCACGGCTTCGAACCGCTGATGCCCGGCTTCAAGCACGTCCCGTACAACGACCTGAAGGCGGTGGAGCGGGCCATGGACTCCCGCACCTGCGCGATCCTGGTGGAGCCCGTGCAGGGCGAGGGGGGAGTAAACGTCCCCGGCGACGAGTATCTCCCCGGGCTGCGGCGACTGTGCGATCAGGCCGGAGTCCTCCTGATCCTGGACGAGGTCCAGTCGGGCATCGGACGCACGGGGAAGCTGTTCGCCTACCAGCACTGGGGAGTGACGCCGGACATCATGACCCTGGCCAAGGCGCTGGCGGGGGGCATTCCCATGGGGGCCATGCTGGCCAAGGAGAGCGTGGCGGCAAGCTTCGTCCCCGGCTCCCACGCCTCGACCTTCGGTGGGACCCCGTTCGTCTCGGCCGTGGCCCACGCGGTGCTGAGCACCATCATCCAGGAGGATCTGCCGGGCCATGCCGCCCGCGTGGGGAAGTACCTCCTGGACCGGTTGGTCGCGCTGCAGGAGAAGCATCGGGTCGTGACCACGGTGCGCGGCAGGGGGCTGATCCTGGGCATGGAGGTTTCGGTCCCCGCCCGGACCATCGTCTCCGGGTGCATGGAACGGGGGCTCCTGGTCCTGACCGCGGGCGACAACGTGGTGCGGTTCGTCCCGCCCCTCATCGTCACCGAGACGGACGTGGATCGGGCCGTCCGCATCGTAGAGGAAGTCCTGAACGGACTTCCTCATTGAAATGGAGCTCGTGATGAATCGCCATCTGGTCACGCTGGAGGATGTCACGCAGGCCGACGTCGAGGCGCTCTTCGACCTGGCGGCGTCCCTCAAGGCCAAGCAGCGGCAGGGCATCGCCCACCCGCTGCTCCAGGGGAAGACCCTGGCCATGGTCTTCGAGAAGCCGTCCCTGCGCACGCGGGTGACCTTCGAGGCGGGGATGACCCAACTGGGCGGACATGCCATCTATCTGGCGCCGGCCGACATCCGCCTGGGCCAGCGGGAGACGGTGCAGGATGCGGCCCGCAACCTGGAGCAGTGGGTGGACGGGATCGTCGCCCGCACCTTCAGCCACCAGATGGTGGAGCGCCTGGCCCTGTACTCCCAGATCCCCGTCATCAACGGCCTCAGCGACAGCCACCATCCCGTGCAGATCCTGTGCGACCTGTTCACCCTGTGGGAGAAGAGGGGGTCGCTGGCCGGCCGGCGGGTGACCTTCCTCGGGGATGGGAACAACGTCTGCCACTCCTGGCTTCAGGGGGCGGCCGCGCTGGGCCTGAGCTTCACGCTGGCCTGCCCGCCGGCATACGAGCCCGACCCGACGATCCTGGGCCGCGCCCAGGAACGCGCCAAAGCGAGCGGCGCCCGGCTGGAAGTGACCCACGACCCGCGGGCGGCGGTCCGGGAGGCGGATGTCCTCTACACCGACGTCTGGACCAGCATGGGCCAGGAAGAGGACCACGCGCAGCGTCTCCGCGACTTCCAGGGATTTCAGCTCGACCGCGCCCTCGTGGAGCAGGCCCGCCCGGACGTCCTGGTGATGCACTGCCTGCCGGCCCACCGGGGGGAGGAGATCACCGACGAGGTCATGGACGGCCCGCGGAGCATCATCTTCGACCAGGCGGAGAACCGCCTCCACATGCAGAAGGCGCTCCTGGTCAGACTCCTGGGACCCGGCGTCAGGGTGGTGAGCTAGTGTGGTGACTCCCAAATTCCATTACAATTCCGTTCACCCTGAGAGCTTGTCGAAGGGTGCGAAATCCGGGCTTCGACAAGCTCAGCCCGAACGGGCTTCATGTAAAGCCTTTTCTGAGTCAGTACACTAGACGTCAGCGAATTACCGCTCCGGGTTCAAAGCATTCGACTGTTCTACCGTTCGGTAGTTCGGCACGTACGAGGTTGGCGGAACGGCCGAACCGCCGAACCGCCGAACTGCTGAACGCCTTTCGTCAGGTTGGAGGGTGACGGTGCGACTGACGGATAAAGCGGCCATGGTGACGGGTGGAGGGGCCGGGATCGGCCGCGCCATTGTGCTGGCTATGGCGCGGGAGGGCGCCGACATCGTCATCGCCGACCTCCGGCGGGAGGCCGCCGAAGCCGTGGCCAGGGAGGCGCAGGACCTGGGCCGGAAGGCGGCGGCGATCCGGGTGGACGTCGCCCAGGAGACCCAGGTGCAGCAGGCCATCGCGGACGGCATCCGGCAGTTCGGGCACATCGATATCCTGGTGAACAATGCCGGGGTGACCCCGGGACTGGGCCTGCCTTTCACGCGCCAGGAGGAAGCCGACTGGGATACGGTGTTCGATATCAACGTGAAGTCAGTCTTCTTCGCGTGCAAGGCCATCGCCCCGCACTTCATGCAGCGGCGGTCCGGCAAGATCATCAACATCGCCTCCATTGCCGGGCCGCTGTCCAGCTTGACCATGCCGTCTTACAGCGTCTCCAAGATGGGGGTGATCACCTTCACCCGGATCGTGGCCAAAGAGCTGGCGGCGTCCAACGTCAACGTGAACGCCATCTGTCCGGGCCTCCTCTGGACGGACATGTGGAAGAACATCGGTGAGGTGATTCGGGAGACGAATCCGGCGTACCGGGACCTCACCCCTCGGCAGATGTTCGAAAAGCGCGTGGAGGAGTGGATCCCCTTGAAGCGGGAGCAGACGCCGGAGGATATCGGGCACGCCGCCGTGTTCCTCGCCTCCGAGGAGGCGCGCAACATCACCGGCCAAGCCCTGATGGTGGACGGCGGGGTGGTGATGCAGTGAGAGACTGTTCGGCGGTTCGGCTGTTCGGCGGTTCATGAGATAGCAAAGGGACAAGAGATCGGGTAGTAGTAATCTTACTGAGGATGAGTTGTCTGGTGCCTCATTCTCCGAGAAATTGAAGGAGGTGGTCCTCCATGCCCCGCCTGCAGACTCCTGAGGGCGTCCGCATTGAAGTTCCGTTTGAGTCGCTTTCAGCGCAAGTTGCGAAGCTCCCTGTTGAGTCGCTTTCAGCGCTAGTTGCGAAGCTCCCTCAGGGGAAGAAGCTTCGCCTCTTCAAGGAGCTCATGGCTGAGCCTGCTATTGAGGATTGGGTGCTCGAAATGAATCCGCGTATCAGGAAAGAGATTCGTACTGCGCTGCGCGAAGAAGTGGAAGACTACCGGACATTTCGTCGGCGAGTCGTGGCAAGGTGAAACCATACCACGTTGAGGTCACGAAAGGGGGGCAGAAGCAGATATCGGAACTTTCTCCGAAGGACTTCCGGCGGATTGACCGATTATCGGATCATCTATCAAGTGAATGACGAGTCGGCAGTTGTGAAGGTGCTTCGGGTCATGCACAGGCGAGAGGTTTACCGGTAACGAATCTTCTCGAGGCCGCAGCCAGGGTGGGGGTTGGAGGAATGGTGGGAAACATCAAGAAGATCGTGCTGGCGTACTCGGGCGGGCTGGACACGTCGGTCATCCTGCGGTGGCTGATCGAGACCTACCGGTGCGAGGTGGTGGCCTTCGTGGCCGACATCGGCCAGGGGGAAGAGGTCGGGCCGGTCCGGGAAAAGGCCCTGCGGACCGGGGCCAGCCAGTGCTACGTGGAGGACTTGCAGGACGAGTTCGTGCGGGACTTCGTCTTCCCCTGTCTCAAGGCGAACGCCCTGTACGAAGGGCGGTACCTCCTGGGGACCTCCATGGCCAGGCCCCTCATCGCCAAGGGGCAGATGGCCGTGGCGAAGAAAGAGCGCGCGGACGCCGTTTCCCACGGGGCCACCGGCAAGGGGAACGATCAAGTCCGATTCGAGTTGACCTATTACACCTTCGATCCCCATATCCAGATCATCGCCCCGTGGCGCGAGTGGAACTTCCGCTCGCGGACGGATCTGGTGGAGTACGCGAAGAAGCACGGGATCCCCACGCCGGTCACGGCGGAGCGTCCCTACAGCAGCGACCGGAATCTGTTCCACATCAGCTTCGAGGGGGGCATCCTGGAAGACCCCTGGGCCGAGCCCCCGGAGAAGATGTACGTCCTGTCGGTCTCGCCCGAACTGGCTCCCAACCGGGCGACCTGCGTGGAGATCGGTTTCGAGCGGGGGATCCCCGCGGCCGTGGATGGGGAGCGGATGGGCCCCGCCGCGCTACTGGCTCACCTCAACCGGCTGGGGGGCGAGAACGGGATCGGCCGGGTGGACATGGTAGAGAACCGCTATGTGGGGATGAAATCCCGCGGGGTGTACGAGACCCCGGGCGGCACCATCCTGCAGGCGGCGCACCGGGCGGTGGAGTCCATCACCATGGACCGCGAGGTGATGCATCTCAGGGATTCGCTCACCCCGCGCTTCGCGGAGCTGGTCTATTACGGGTACTGGTATTCGCCGGAGATGGAGCTGCTCCGGACGACCATCGACGAGTCCCAGAAGATGGTGACGGGCACCGCCCGTCTCAAACTGTACAAGGGCAACTGCGACGTGGTGGGGCGCAAGTCCCCGGTGTCCCTCTACGACCCCGAGTTCGCGACCTTCGAGGCGGAGCAGGTGTACCAGCAATCGGACGCCACCGGGTTCATCCGGCTGAACGCCCTCCGCCTGCGAATCCGGGCCCTGACCCAGACGCGGCAGCAGGGTTGAGGCAGGCGGGAGGCCCTCGCCATATGGTCGAGATCATCGAGAAGTTCATTCCCCTCCGCCTCCCCGCCGAGGAGCGGGTCTCGATGCTCCTCGCCCAGATCCCCAGCCGGCTTCGCTATCGGAACTATTTCTACCAGCTCGTGGATCCCCGGGGCCAGTGGGCTCTGGTGGAGCAGATCCTGCGGATGGTGGCTCGGGGAGAGGAGGGACTGAACGGGGCGACGTTTGTCGTCTTCCCCGAGGTCTCGGTCCCCTTCCAGTACAAGGACGACCTGGTGGAAATCATCCAGAAGGATTTCCCCCTCAACACGGTGACCATCGCCGGGTTCGAGCACATCACCCTGCGGCAGTTCTGGCAGCTCCTGGCCGAGTATGACGCCCACAACGTGGAGGCCCACCGGTTGATCTTGGACCGGATGAACCGGGCCGAGGCGGAGCGCCCGGTGAACTGGTGCCTGGTGGCGGTCAAGGATGATCACGGGGACCTCCGCTGCTTCGTGGAGGCGAAAACCCATCCCTTCTTCGGGGAGGAGTTCCTCGACCAGCCCCGCGACCTGTACCGGGGGCAGTACCTGTACCTGTTCCGCTCCCAGCCTGCCCCGCTGAGCTTCGTCGTGCTGATCTGCCTGGACTACATCTACCGGGACCGGCATGGCTCCAATATCCTCACCATCATCCGGAAGGCCAACGAGATGTACTACCGGGAGCGGCAGCCCCTGGATCTGCTTTTCGTGATCCAGTGCAACCCCAAGCCGGAACACCAAGTCTTCCAGGATACCGCGGTGGGCTTCTACGGGGAGCATTTGATCTTCACCCCCGGGGTGAAGCATGCCACCACGATCCTTCTGAACACCTCCTCGGAGACGCGGGTCGAAGGGGTGGCGGAGGACAGCGGCGGCTTCGGCCACAGCGCCGTCCTGGCCCACAAGAGCCGGCGGCTGCCCGCCACGGCGGTGGCGGAATATTCCACGGACCAGCCCGGCGGAGGCCCGGTGGCGCGCCTCCGCTTCGGTGCCGAGACGCGCCTGTATCACCTGGATGTCTCCCTGCTCCACGAGCGGGATCCCCGCACCTCGCGGAGCCCCGTCAAGATCCTGAGCGTCCACGGTATGCGGGCGGGGCAGTGGCGCAAGCTGGAAGGGGAGGAGATCATCTCGGGGGTGAGTTCGCGGGAGGAGCTGGATTGACGGCGGGAGCGGCGGCATGAAGCGCAAGAAGCCCTGGGGCGGCCGGTTCGGGGCCGAAACGCACGGGCAGGTCGAGGCCTTCACGGCCTCGATTCATTTCGATCTGCGGCTGGCCCCCCATGACATCACCGGCAGCATCGCCCACGCCCGCATGCTGGGCAAGTGCGGCATCCTCTCCAGGGCGGAGGTGGAGGCGATCGTGACCGGCCTGGGGGAGATCCGCGAGGAGATCGCGCGCGGGGAGTTCCGCACCGATCCGGCCCTGGAAGACATCCACATGCATATCGAGCGGCGCCTGACGGAGAAGATCGGGCAGGCCGGCGGCAAGCTCCACACCGGGCGGAGCCGGAACGACCAGGTGGCGCTGGATCTGCGGCTGTATTTGCGGGAGGCGATCGGGCAGATCCGCGACCGGATCCGCACTCTGCAGGCGGCCCTGGTGGCCAAAGCGGAGGTGCACCTGGGGACGGTCATGCCGGGGTATACCCACCTGCAGCGGGCCCAGCCGATCCTCCTGGCGCACCACCTGCTGGCCTACTTCGAGATGTTCCAGCGCGATCGCGAGCGGCTGGCGGACTGCCTGGCCCGGGTGAACGTGTTGCCGCTGGGCGCGGGGGCCCTGGCGGGAACGACGCTCCCCATCGACCGGGCCTACGCGGCCCGACTCCTGAACTTCCCCAAGATCGCCGCCAACAGCGAGGACGCGGTGGCCGACCGGGACTTCGCCGTGGAATTCCTGGCGTGCGGCGCCATCCTGGCCATGCACATCTCCCGGCTAGCGGAGGAGCTGGTCTTGTGGGCGACGGCCGAGTTCGGCTTCATCGAGCTGCCCGACGCCTTCGCCACCGGGTCCAGCATGATGCCGCAGAAGAAGAACCCCGACGTGGCGGAGCTGGCCCGGGGGAAGGCGGGACGGGTCTACGGCGCCCTGCTGGCCCTGCTCACGGTCCTCAAGGGCCTCCCGCTGAGTTACAACCGCGACCTCCAGGAGGACAAGGAGCCGGTGTTCGAGGCGGTGGACACGATCCAACAGACGCTGGATGTGCTCTCCCCCATGCTGGGGGCGATCAAGTTCCATACCGAGCGGATGCGATCCGCCGCGGCCGACGGGTTCCTGAATGCCACGGATCTCGCCGAGTATCTGGTCACCAAGGGTGTCCCGTTCCGCGAGGCCCACGAGACGGTCGGTCGCATCGTGCGGGAATGTCTCGAATCCCGGCAGCGGCTGGAGGATGTCCCCCTGCCGCGGCTGCGTCACTTCTCGCGGGCCTTCGAGGCGGATGTCTTGAAATACATCAGGCTGGAGGCCTGCGTGGAGCGGCGGCGATCGGCGGGCGGCACCAACTCGCGGCTGGTGGGGGAGGCCATCCGCCGGGCCAAGCGCGCCCTCCGCCTCCCATGAGCCGTCCCGTCCCCCCGTCCCGCCCGGCCCGTGCCCTCTTCCTCCTCCTGCCGCTTCTGCCGGTCGTGCTCCTGAGCTGCGGCCGGAAGGGCTCGCCCGTCGCGCCGCGCCCCCTGGCCCCGGCCGCGGTCGGCGCGCTCCGCGCTGAACCACGGGACAACGCCATCGTGGTGACCTGGAGCCGGCCCGGCCGAAACGTGGATGAATCGCCCCTCGTGGACCTCCTCGAGTTTCGGCTCTCCCGCGCCGTGGGGTCGGCCCTGCCCCAAGGGGCGCCGGAGCGGCCGGCCTTCTCGCTGCTGGCCACGGTCCGCGCAGAGCAACCCGACAACGCCGCCGTCCAGGGCAGCCAGTACGCCTTTCGGGATGACGGGGGCGCTCAAGGGCTGGCCCCGGGCCTTCGATACGCCTATCGCGTGCGGGCGGTGAATCGTCGCGGGGCGGTGGGTCCGCCGTCGGTCGAGGTCTCCGTGGACTACGCCCTGGCGCCGCCGCCCCCGACCGGCCTGGTGGCCATGGCGGGGGACGGGGTGGTGAACCTGAGCTGGCAGGCGCCCGCGTCGCCTGATCGAGCCGGGGTCCCGCCCGTCCGGGGCTACAACGTGTACCGTGGTTCCCGACCCGGGCTCTACGCGCCCCAGCCGATCAATGCCGGGCCGGTTTTGGAGACGCGGTTCCGGGATGCCGCCGTGGAGAACGACCTGACCTATTCCTATGTGGTGCGGAGCGTGGGAGCCGAGCCGCCTCCCTGGCGTGAGAGCCGCGACTCCACCGAGGCGTTGGCCACTCCTCTGGACCTGACCCCGCCGGCACCTCCCCGGAGGTTGGTGGCGGTTCCCGAGCCGGAGGTGGTGGCCTTGAGCTGGGACGCGAACACCGAGCCCGACCTCCTGGGTTATCTGGTCTACCGGCGGGAGCCGCCCGCCTTGACCCCCATCCGCCTCACCGAGACCCCGGTGCAGCCCACGACCTTCACCGACCGCGCGGCGCGGCCGGGCGCGACCTACATCTACACCGTCACGGCCGTGGACCGCTCCGGCCGCAGGAACGAGAGCGCCCCCTCTTCGGAGGTCACGGTCACCCTTCCCTAGCCGGGCGCTGGGGCGGACGGCTTGGACCGGTCTTCCATGAGCAGTGATCCCCTGGGAAGGGGCGTTGGGGCGCGCACAGCGCACGAGGATCTTCTCTGCTTCAGGAAGGCTTGCGAGGAGTGGTTTGAGTCCTGTATTGTATGCCAAGATGGAGGGGGAGGGGGGTGCTGAGCCTGCCTAATGCTGGAGAGACCGTTCCGGACTTGGGGAGGAATGTCTTCAGACGGAGGACGGGAAGGGCCATCGAGGTTCAGGTCAAGGTGATGGGACGAGAATGTGCGCTCGTCGGATTCCGCACGAGAAGGGCGATCCGAGGCCTGTCACGCCCCCGTGTCCGTCCCCTGGCCCTCACCGTCGCGATCGGTGTGCTCTGGGTCACTCTCGCGGGATGTGCCTCCATGGGGACGCCGGGCGCGACCGATCGGCAGGCCGTCATCGACCGGATTGTGGCGGGGAGCGCCAAGGTCATGGTCGAGTGGGGAGGGCGCCGGATCACCTCCGGCTCCGGCGTCGTCGTCGCCTCGAAGGCCGCAGGATCCGGGATCGAGGCGGTTTCCTACGTCTTGACCGCCGCCCACATCCTGGAGAGCAAGGACGGGGCCGTGGTCTTTGTCCGCTTCACGGGCGCGTACGCCATCCGGGGCAAGTTTGCCGCGACGGTGCCCCGCCGGGGATCCCCTGAGACGCTCGATCTTGCCCTCCTTCGGGTGTCAGGCGTCGCCGTGCCGCCGGTTTCATTGCCCACGGAGGATCGCGTGCATGTGGGAGAAGAGATCCTGGTCGTGGGATTTCCGTGGGGGAAGCGGCTGGGGCTCTTCAGCGGCATCGTGAGCCAGGTGCCCGGAGATGGTAGGGAGGATGTCCCGGCGGACGAGGGGACCGAGCAGTCGATCGTCGTCGATGCCTCATCCTCCAGAGGCGTCAGCGGAGGCGGGGTCTTCCGGGAGGCGACCGGCAGTCTCGTTGGCGTTGTCGAGGGCTACCAGACCGCCTCCATCGCTGTGAAGGATCGCGCCCAGACCTATTCCGTGAGGGTCCCGATGCCGGGCGAGACCTTCGTCGTTCCAATTGCGCGGATTCGTGGGTTTCTGGAAGAGGCAGGGCTTGGCGAGGCGTCGGGCATGACCGGAAAGATCGAAAATCCCGGCGACTGACGGAGCGGCCCGGAATGTCGGGCCGCTCCGTCCAGCCGGTCCAGCCTACTGGCTCACCTCCAGCATCGTGGCCACGTTCTTCCCGTCCTTCTCCTCGTAGCCGGCCTTGACCTTGGCGCCTTCCTTTAGGTCCTCCAGCCTGCCTTCCTTACCCTCGACCGTGATCTTCGTGGTCTCATCCCACACGAGCTTCGTGCCGTTCTCGAGGGCCAGCTCCTTGTTCATCGGGTCGATGGACTGGATCTTCCCCTCCATCTCTGCCGCTGCTGCAATGCCGGCAAACACGAAGGTGGCTACCAGGACCAACGCTGCGATCTTCTTCATGTGTGTCTCCTCCATCATGTGATCCCCGCAGTGTGGGGATCGGGGGTTTCGCCGATCGGGAGCGCGTGCGCTCGGCTCCCGCTCACCGCGTCGCGCAGCGCGCGCACCAACGAGGCACCATGGATCGGCTTGGGGAACACGTCAGCCGCACCCGCCCGCAGGCCCTCCGACCAGAGCCTCTCGTCCGGGAAGGCCGACACCAGAAGGACCGGGATGGCGGGGAAGTGGGCCTTGATCCGCTGCAGGAGGGCCACCCCGTCCAGACCCGGCATTCGCATGTCGATGACCACGACATCGGGCCGAATCTGCCCGCTGGCCATGGCCGCCCAGGCCGCTTCCCCGCTTTCGAAAGATAGCGGTACGAAGTCCTCGGCGGCCAGCAGCTCGCTTAATGCCCGACAGTTCTCGGCATCGTCATCGACCACCCCGACCTGAACTTTCATCCTCCCGGCACCCATGTTGTTGGACCACGGCGCGTGAGGAACCTGAAGCATCTCTCGTGCCAGGTCCCCCGCCAGAGCCTGGGCTAGCGGCACGCGCGCAGTGATCGTGGGTTAGCAATCTGCGGCGCTGCCCCGGAAAACGCGGGATGTCCCCCTCGTGTGGCGACATGCCACACGGACCACTGCGGATGTGTGGCGGGATGGCGAAGGGTGGAAGGGAGGGTCTGGTCAGGACTCAGAGGAGGAGTTGGGCGCACTGATCGCGTAGCGCTCGAGCATCCGGTATAAGGTCCTTCGATCCACGCCGAGGATCTCGGCCGCTCGCTTCTTATTCCAACCGGTGGCGGCCAGGACGCGCGCAAGATGCTGCCGGGTCAGGTCCTCGAGGGAGATCAAGTCGAGGGGACCGGGCTTGCCCGCTTCGGTCGCGGCGACGGGCCCGGCGAGGTGCAGCGGTAAATCATCTGGGAGCAGAATCGGGTGGGTGCTGACCGCAACGGCCCGCTCGATGGCGTTCTCCAGCTCCCGGACATTGCCCGGCCACGAGTAGGCCTCCAGGCGCGCCATGGTCTCGGATGCGATCCCCCCGATCGCCCTCCCATTGGCCTCGCCGAACTTCCGGAGGAAGTGGTGGGCCAGGACCGGAATGTCCTCCCGGCGTTCCCGGAGTGGCGGGAGGTGGATACGCTCCACGTTGAGGCGGTAGAAGAGATCCTCGCGGAAGCGACCTTCACGGACCTCGGTTTGGAGGTCCTTATTGGTTGCGGCGATCAGCCGGACATCGATGCGGACGGACTCGTTGCCGCCGACAGGCTTGATCTCCTGGAGCTCGAGGACACGGAGGAGCTTGGCCTGGGTGTTCGGGCCGATGTCGCCCAGCTCATCCAGGAAGACGGTCCCGCTGTTTCCCGTCTCGAACAGTCCGCGCCGAGCCGCGACCGCGCCGGTGAAGGCGCCGCGCACGTGGCCGAACAGCTCACTTTCGAGAAGCGTCTCGGCCAGTCCGGCGCAGTCGATGGTTACGAAGGGTCCGGCGGCCCGCGGGCTGTTGGAGTGCACCGTGTGCGCCACGATCTCCTTGCCCGTTCCGCTCTCGCCGGTGATCAGCACGGTGCTCCGGGTTGGCGCCACTCGGGCGATCAGCTTGAACACGTCGAGCATGCGCGGGCTGACGCCGACGATGTTCTCGAGATGGTACCGGTCTTGGAGCGCCTGCCGGAACCGCTGGTTTTCGCGAACGAGGCGTCGTTGCTCGACGGCTCGCCTGACGCTCAGCAGCAATTCGTCCAGGTGGAGCGGCTTGCTGACATAGTCGTAGGCGCCGTCTCTGATGGCCTCCAGCGCCGCCTCGACGGTGCCGAAGGCGGTCATCAGGATCACGCTCACATCGGGATTCGCCTCGCGGAGTCCGCGAAGGAGTGCCAGGCCGTCCAGGTCGGGCATTCGGATGTCCGAGACTACGATGTCGAACACCCGCTCCCTGGCAAGGGCCAGCGCTGCGCGTCCCCCCTCCGCCGTGGCCACCTCGTAGCCCTCGGTCTGGAGCGCCTCGGCAACGACCGTGCAGGACTCCGCGTCGTCATCGACGACCAGAAGGCGCGGCGGGATCATCCACGACCTTCTTTGGATTCGAGCGGGAGGCGAATCTCGAAAATCGTCCCGCCGCCCGAAGGGCTGGTGGCTTCGATGGTCCCTCGGTGAGCCTCGACGATCTGCCGGGAGATGGCAAGGCCCAGGCCCGTCCCTTGGCCTTGCTCCTTCGTGGTGAAGAAGGGTTCGAAGATCCGCTCGCGGGCCTCCGGAGGAATGCCGGGGCCGGAGTCGGCAACCCGGAGGAAAGCCTTGCCATCGGCCACACCCGTCTCCACTCGGATCGAGCCGCCGGCCGGCATGGCATCCACGGCATTGGTCAGCAGGTTGAGCACCACCTGCTGGATCTGATGTCCGTCCACCCAGACCTTTGGCAGGACGCCGTCGGTGGCGAAGCTGCAGGCGATCCCCTTCGCAGCCAGGACGGGAGCCATCAGGTCCGTGACGCCGCGAACGAGCTCATTCAGGTCGGTCGGCTCCGGGCGACGCGCGACACCCCGGGTGGCTGCCAGCCGCTCCTGCACGGTCTGCACGAGGCGCCGGACCTGTCCTTCAATGGTGACGAGACGCTGACGGTCTTGCTGGGTCAGGCCGAGGCTCCTGGCCAGGAGCTGCAGGTGAACGGAGATCGAGTTGAGCGGCGTGCCGATCTCGTGCGCGATCGCTGCGGTGAGTTGCCCCAGGGTTGCCAGGCGCTGGGCCCGGCCAAGCTGCCGTTGCAGGTCGAAGAGGAGCTCGTTGGCCCGCCGCAACGCCTCGTTCCGGTTGGCCAACTCCTGCGTGGCCTCGGCCACGCGGATCTGCAGGTCCTGGTTGAACCGGTTGATCCGCTCGAGAAGCTGGGTGTTCTCCTCGTGGCTCGTTCGGATCCGGCGGAGCATGTTCGTCAGGCCGTCGGCAAGCTGCCCCATCTCATCCTGTCGCGCGAGGACCGGGGCGACTGACAGGTCTCCCCGCTCGACCGCGACCATGGTGGCGAGCAGGGCGCGGATCGGCCGGTTGATGTTCCGCTCCATGAAGAGGGCAAGGCTCACGATGATGGTCCCACTGGCCACGACGAGGACGAAAAGGAGTTGCTGACCCAAGTTGAGGGCGAGACGGTTCGCCCCCTCCAGGGAGATGGCGAGGGCGGCTACGCCGGCCGTGGCCCCGCCGAACCGTATCGGCGCCGCGGCGAGCCACGCCTCCTGACCGGCCGATGTCCCGGCCACAGTGACCGTCCGAGCCTCGGCGAAGGCCTGAGCTACGTATTCAGGCGGCCGCGGCGGCAATGTGTCGCGACTGGACGCGACCGGAATCAGCCCGTTGGGGCCGTCGGCGAAAATATCGAGCCGCCTGAGCGTCGGTCGCGCGGCCATGATGTTCCGGATCTGCAAGGCCAGCAGATCCCGGTTGGCCAATTCCTGGGGCGTTGTGATGCCGAAGGCGATGTCCGAGGCGATGGCAGCCGCCCGGTTCCTCACGTCGTCTCTCAGGGCATGAAAGGCGAGCCACCCGTGCACGGCGCTGGCAGCCAGACTACTCCCGGCGGCGAGGCCGACGACGAGCGCGGTGATCTTCAGGCGGAGGGACCAGGATTTCATCGACTGTAGTCTCGGCAGCCGGTATCCGAACGCCCATATCTTAACCGAAAGTCCTCCCGGCGTCATCCTCGCAAGTCGGCGGCCGTCCCGGCGTAGCATGCAGTGGCCTCGAGCCGGGACGCGAATATGACAGAGGGCATATGACGATTGGCAGATGGTTCGGCCTTCGGTTGCGCCATAGGCAATATGCCATGCGCCCCCGTCAGCCCCGACCGGACGGCCGACGTCCTTCCCGCGGCAATGGTCGAGATTACGTGGGACTACACCTGCGCCTCTTTGCTTTCCTCGCGGACGGCGGACGGCAGGGCCTGCCAGGCGGAGCTCGCCAGGATGATGGCCGTCACGATGAGGAGGGCCAGGGAGATGGGGCGTGTGAAGAAAATGCCGTAGTCCCCCTGGGAGATGGAGAGGGATTCCCGCAGGCTCCGCTCCGTGCGGGGGCCCAGGATCAGGGTCAGGATGGCGGGGGCCAAGGGGCAGTCCAGCTTCTTGAACAAGGCCGTGCAGCGAGTTTCGTCTTCAACCCGGAGCCCAAAGGCTACTGCGCCCTGACGGCCTCCACCATCAGCCGCTTTATCTCCTCCAGGACGTCGTCTTTGGTAAGGACCCCCTTGCTCTCCAGGACGTTGAGCAGCGCGTCCAACTCGAAGGACTGGGCCAGCATGGCGTCTTCCAGGTCTACCCTCGGTTTACTCTTCGTCGCCTTTGCCATCGTCTTCCCCTTCCAGGCTCCGATCATCGTTGGCCGGACGGTTGCCGGGCAGGCGGTTGGCTGCCCTGCGAGTGCGGCGACTGGCAACGTGCCCGTTGGCTCTTCCTGCCGGCGTCTCGGCTGCGGGAAACCATCGGCTTGCGTCGGTCGGAGCCGAGCCTCCGGTCGACGAGTGGCGACAACTCCGCAGCACCCCGAGGGACGATGCAGCCCCCTGGAAGTGAGGATGGATTGTTGAGCCTTGTTCCCGGAAAAACGATCGGAACTGGGTGGCCTCGATGGGAAGGTAGCGATCACGGTCCCCTGTGTCAACGGAGAATGCCGGCCTCGTGCGGACCGCCACACAAAGGGCCGTGGGTCCCGAACTCGGCTGGCTGGTCTCTCGAGAGACCCTGCGTCTCGGGCTGGAGGGGCGGCGGTCGGCCCCAACGATTTTGCTTTTGACAGCCGCGTCCACCTATGGTACGCATTTCCTCGTTCGTCGGCCCCCAGGGATGCCGCGACTCTCCTCCGCATCAGGCAGAAAGGCACAACCGCATGCATCATTTCCACTATCGCGGCGACGACCTCTATTGCGAGGAGGTGCCGGTCGCCCGGATCGCCTCCGAGGTCGGCACGCCGGCATATGTGTACAGCCACGCCACATTGACCCGCCACTTCCGGATCTTCGACCAGGCCTTTGCCGCCGTGCCGCACCTGGTGTGCTTCGCCATGAAGGCGAACGCGAACCTGGCGGTGCTGAAACTCTTCTCGGATCTGGGGGCCGGCCTGGACGTGATCTCCGGGGGGGAGTTATTCCGCGGTCTCAAGGTCGGAGTGCCGCCGCAGCGGATCGTGTTCGCCGGCCCCGGTAAGACGCGCGAGGAGATCGGCTACGCCCTGAAATCCGATATCCTGATGTTCAACGTGGAGTCGGGGCAGGAGCTTCGGTTGATCCACGAGGTGGCCTCGGGGATGGGCATGCGGGCGCGGGTGGCCCTGCGGGTGAACCCGGACGTGGACGCGAAGACCCACCCGTACATCTCCACGGGCTTGAAGCAGAGCAAGTTCGGCATCGACATCGAGCGCGCCGTGGAGGAGTACGAGGCGGCGAAGTCCCTGGCGGCTCTGGAGGTCGTGGGGATCCACCAACACATCGGCTCCCAGATTACCAAGGTCCAACCCTTCGTGGACTCGTTGGAGAAGACGGCGGGCCTGGTGCGGAGGCTGCGGGAGCAGGGGACGGATATCCGGTACATTGACGTGGGCGGCGGCCTGGGAATCACCTACAAGGACGAGGAGCCGCCCCTGCCCGCCGAATTCGCCCAGGCATTGATCGGGGTGGTCCGCGATCTGGGCGCCACGGTCGTCCTGGAGCCGGGGCGAGTCCTGGTGGGCAACGCCGGCATCCTGGTGACCCGCATCCTGTACACCAAGCAGAGCCCGGCCAAGAATTTCCTGGTGGTGGACGCGGGGATGAACGACCTGGCGCGTCCGAGCCTGTACGGATCCTACCACGCCATCCGTCCCGTGCGCCGCGTGGCCGATCGGCCCGACGTCACGGTGGACGTCGTGGGGCCGATCTGCGAGTCGGGCGACTTCCTGGCCAAGGACCGAGCCCTGCCCCGCTGCCAGCCGGGCGAGTTGCTGGCGGTGATGTCGGCGGGGGCGTACGGCCATAGCATGTCCTCCAACTACAATGCGCGGCCGCGGGCCCCCGAGGTGGTGGTCTGCGGGGATCGCATCCACGTGGTGCGCGCGCGCGAAACCTTCGACGATCTGATACGGGGCGAACGGACGCTGGACGAGGTGACGTAGGCCGGGACGAAGGCAGGCCGGACAAACGCAGGCACGTCGGGAGGTGCGGCCATGGCAAAGCGGGTATTTCAGGGCTCTCTGGTGGCGCTCGTCACGCCGTTTCGGGACGGAAAGGTGGACGAGGCCAAGCTGAAGGAGTTGGTGGAATTCCAGATCGCCGGCGGGACCGATGCTATCGTCCCCTGCGGGACCACGGGTGAATCGCCGACCCTGGACCACGACGAGCACAAGCGGGTCGTGGACGTCGTGATCGCCGCAGTCAACAAGCGGGTTCCGGTGGTGGCCGGCACAGGCTCCAACAGCACGGCCGAGGCCATCACCCTTACCAAGCACGCCAAGGCCTCGGGCGCCGACGGGGCCCTGGTCGTTCTCCCCTATTACAACAAGCCCACCCAGAAGGGGTTGATCGAGCACTGCCGGGCCATCGCGGACGCGGCGGACCTGCCGCTCATCCTCTACAACATCCCGGGGCGCACCGGCGTGAACATGCTGCCCGAGACGCTGGCGCAACTGGCCGATCATCCCAATATCGTCGGGATGAAGGAGGCCACGG
This sequence comes from Candidatus Methylomirabilota bacterium, assembly GCA_016209725.1. Taxonomy (GTDB): domain Bacteria; phylum Methylomirabilota; class Methylomirabilia; order Methylomirabilales; family 2-02-FULL-66-22; genus 2-02-FULL-66-22. The sequence continues at coordinate 21,044 of JACQVO010000116.1, forward strand.
GCAACCTGGAGCAGATGACCCAGGACATCGTCCTGTGCGGCGACAAGCTGAGTTTCCTGTCGGGCGACGACACGCTGACATTGCCGCTGATGGCGGTGGGCGGGCGCGGGATCATCTCGGTGGTGGCCAACATCGTCCCCAAGGACGTGGCGGACATGACCCACGCCTTCCTCAACGGGGATTGGAAGCGGGCCCGGGAGCTCCACCTCAAGCTCTTCCCCCTCTGCCAGGCCATGTTCATCGAGACCAATCCCATCCCGGTGAAGACCTCGCTGGCCATGATGGGCAAGATTCGGGAGGAGTTCCGCCTGCCGCTCTGCCCGATGACCGAGGCCAACCGGAAGAAGCTGGAGACCGCCCTCCGAAGTTACGGGCTGCTGTAGAGCCGACAGTGACAGGGACAGGGAGCGAGCCCGGGGTGGAGGCAAAGAGGGATTGTCCTTCCGGACACTAGACTGGCTTTTCCCGGTGAACCGGATGGGAGGGCAGAAGCGCTGAGCTGGTGTCGACTTCAATAGCCGTTCGCCCTGAGTCCCGCCCTGGCGGGATCGAAGGGCGGACGGGCACCCGTGTTTCGACAGGCTCAACACGAACGGCAACTACCGACGGGGTCCCAATGTTCGCATATGGGGTGGGAGGAACAGGGAGGGATTGGCCGTGATCAAGGCCGTCGTCACGGGTGCCTCGGGGCGCATGGGAAAGCGACTGATCGCCCTGCTCCGTGAGAGCGGAGAGTTCCAGGTCGCGGGAGCGGTGGAGCGCAGGGACCACGTGGACCTGGGACGGGACGCGGGAGAGGTGGCCGGGGTCGGCCCACTGGGCGTGTCCATCGTGGACGCCATCGGCAAGGCGCTCCCCGGTGCGCAGGTCGTCCTGGATTTCACGGCGCCTGCGGCCGCCATGCAGCACCTGGAGGCGGCGAGCCAGGCCGGGGTGGCCGCGGTGGTCGGCACGACCGGGTTGAGCGAGGCGGACCTGAAGCGGGCCCGCGAGCTGACCGCCGGGATCCCCTGCGTCCAATCGCCGAACATGAGCGTGGGGGTCAACGTCCTGTACGGAGTCCTGGCGGATGTCGCGCGGACGCTGGGAGACGGGTACGACATCGAGGTGATCGAGGCGCACCACCACTTCAAGAAGGATTCCCCCAGCGGCACGGCGGATCGGATGGCCCGCGTGCTGGCGGAGGCCCTGGGGCGCGACCTGCGCAAGGCGGGCGTGTACGGGCGGCACGGAATCGTGGGCGAGCGGACGAAGGAAGAGATCGGCGTTCACGCCATCCGGGCCGGCGACATCGTGGGGGAGCATACGATCCTGTTCGGCGGGATGGGGGAGCGTATCGAGATCATCCACCGCGCCCACAGCCGGGACAACTTTGCATACGGCGCCCTGCGGGCCGCCCGCTGGGTCGTGGGCAGATCCCCCGGCCTGTATGACATGCTGGATGTCCTGGGACTGAGAAAGTAGAGTCGAGAGACGAGAGTCGCGAGCCGAGACCACGGGGAAGGACCCGGGCGGCGGCGACGGGGGAGCCGGAGCCCGGGACGGGCCCCCGGGTGATCAATGCCGAGACGGAAGGGACAGGGGCGACAGCGACAGGGATGGCCGACAGCGAGAAGTTCTCGGAGGACCCCTTCGGATTTCGCTGTCGGATCACGCTGTCGGATTTCGGTTCTTTCTGAAAGGGACGGGCATGGCTGAGCACACGCAGGCGAACCGGCTTCAGGCACTCCCGCCGTACCTGTTCGCCGAGATGGACCGGATGAAGCAGGAGCAGGTGAAGAAAGGGGTGGACATCATCAGCCTCGGGATCGGCGATCCCGACTTGCCGACGCCCGCCCACATCGTGGAGGCGTTGGCCAGGGCTGCGGCCGATCCGGCGAATCACCAGTATCCGTCCTACGAGGGGATGCCGGCCTTCCGGGCGGCGGCGGCCGATTGGTACCGGGCTCGCTTCGGCGTGACCCTCGACCCGGCGACGGAGGTCCTGAGCCTCATCGGCTCCAAAGAGGGGATCGGGCATTTCCCGCTGGCCTTTGTGAATCCCGGCGATGTGGTCCTGATCCCCGACCCCGCCTATCCGGTGTACCAGGCCGGCACGGTCTTCGCCGGCGGCGTACCGCATCCGATGCCCCTCACGCGCGCCCGCGACTTCCTGCCGGACCTGGACGCCATTCCGGGCGATGTCCTGAAGCAGGCACGGGTCCTCTGGCTGAACTACCCCAACAACCCGACGGGGGCGGTGGCGCCGCGGGAGTTCCTGGCCCGGGCAGTGGAGTTCGCCCGCCGCCACCGGCTGATCCTGGCCCACGATGCGCCGTACTCCGAGATGGCCTATGACGGTTACCGCCCCGAGAGCGTGCTGAGCGTCACCGGCGCCAAGGAGGTCGCGGTCGAGTTTCATTCGCTCTCCAAGACCTACAACATGACTGGCTGGCGCGTGGGATTTGCGGTGGGGAATGCGGCGATCCTGGCAGGCCTCGGACGCATCAAGACGAACCTGGACTCCGGTATATTCCAGGCGGTGCAGGTCGCCGGCATCGCCGCCCTGACCGGGCCGCAGCAGGTTGTGGCGGACAACTGCCGCGTGTACCAGGCACGGCGGGATGTGCTGGTGGGGGCATTGCGGGAGATGGGGTTCGATGTTCAGGTGCCCAGGGCGACCTTCTACCTGTGGGTGCCTGTGCCGAAGGGGTTCACCGCGAAGAGCTTCAGCATCGAGGTCCTGGCGAAGGCCGGGGTCGTCCTCACGCCCGGGAGTGGCTTCGGCGCGGCCGGTGAGGGGTACGTTCGGGCCGCTCTCACGGTCGGCGTGGACCGCATCCGCGAGGCGGTGGAGCGCCTCCGGAAACTGGGAATCCGGGGGAACTGAGGAAAGACGTTCGGCTGTACGGCAGTTCGGCAGTACGACGGTACCGCCGAACGGTCGAACGGTCGAACCGCCGAACGCTTATGCGGGATCGGATTCTCATCCACGGCATCCAGTTCCACGGGCATCACGGGGTGCGCGAGGAGGAGCGGAAGCTCGGCCAGCGCTTCGTGGTGGATGTGGATCTCCGGCTCGACCTGGCGCCCGCGGCCGGCGCCGACAACGTCGCCGCCACGGTGGACTACGAGCGGGTGCACGCTCTGGTGGAGGAAGTGGGGACCCGGGAGTGCTTCAACCTTTTGGAGACCCTGGCAGAGCGGATCGCCTCCACCATCCTGGAGCGGTTCCCGGTGCGGCAGGTCACGATCCGGGCCACCAAACCCTCGCCGCCCATCGCCGGCATGGTCGGCGGGGTCTCCGTGGAGATCACACGACCGTGACGGTCCAGGCGTTCGTGGGCATCGGCTCCAACCTGGGTGACCGCCTGGCCTATTGCCGGGCGGCGCTGGACCGGCTCGCCCTGCTGCCGGGCACGACCCTCACGCGAGTCTCCCCTTTCTTCGAGTCGGAACCCCGGGAGGGTGTGGAGGGGGGGCTGTTCCTGAACGGGGTGGCGGAGATCGCCACGCGCCTCTCACCACGAGAGCTCCTCGGTCACCTGCAGGGGATCGAGGCGGCCCTGGGTCGCCCGCCGGACCATTTGCCGGGGACCGCGCGGAGCATGGATCTGGACATCCTGCTGTACGGCGAGACCGTGCTGCACGAGCCCGACCTGACGATTCCCCATCCCCACATGGCGGCGCGGCGGTTCGTGCTGGCGCCTCTTACCGCCCTGGCGCCCGCGGTTCGTCATCCCCTCTTGAAGCTCACCGCGGCGGAGTTGCTTCGCCGTCTCGGCCCGGAGGCCTCGGCGGTCCCCCTGGGGGTGCGCGGATGAAAAAGACGCCGACGCCCCCCCGCTACATCGTGGTGGAGGGCGCCATCGGGGTGGGGAAGACGAGCCTCGTGGACCTCCTGGCGGAGCGTCTGGGGGCGCGGAAGCTCCTGGAGGTGGCCGAGGACAACCCGTTCCTCCCGAATTTCTACAAGGACCCGCGGCGCTCCGCCTTCCAGACCCAGCTCTGGTTTCTCCTGAACCGGTTCCGCCAGCAGCAGGAACTCGGCCAGTTCGACCTGTTCCGCCAGACCCTGGTGGCCGACTATCTGTTCGCCAAGGACAAGATCTTCGCCTATCTCACGCTGGAGGATCACGAGCTGGCCCTCTACGAGCGGGTCCACGCGCTGCTCCAGGTGCGGGTGTCCACGCCGGACCTGGTGATCTTCCTCCAGGCGAACACCGAGGCGCTCCTGCAGCGGATCGCGATCCGGGGCAAGGGGTACGAGCGGGAGATTGACCGCAAGTACCTGGCCGACCTGAACGAGGCGTACACGCATTTCTTTTTCCATTACACCGCGTCGCCGCTGCTGGTGGTGAATACCAGCGACATCGACTTCGTCAACCGCAGGGAGGACTTCGAGGACCTGATCAAGAAGATCGGGGAGACCCGCGCGGGGATGCACTACTACGTACCGCTTGGATCCCGCAGGTAAAACCAGAGGGACCGAGACGGCCTAGGATTGCGGCAATCGGGCAATCGGGCACTCCGGGAAAATGGAATTCCGGATAGCCCCGCCGCAGGCGGGGTTGCCTGAGCACCTGGGTGCCGAGCGGCTGCACCGCCTGCCGGCCTGGAGGCGCCGGAGCCCATGGGGGACCGGGAGCCTCTCCAGGACCGGAGGGAGGGTGCGCCGGTGTCATTGGCCTTCCGGATCGGTCCGGAAGGCCTTTGTGCTTTACAGGCCCTGACCAGACAAGGAGGGGACCACATGACGCGAGACAAGGTGACGGTCCGGACACTCCGCCGGATGAAGGAACGGGGCGAGAAGATCACCATGCTCACGGCCTACGATGTCTCCACGGCGCGGGCGGTGGATGACGCGGGACTCGACGTCGTCCTCGTGGGGGACTCCCTGGGCATGGTGGTCCTCGGGTATCCGACGACGCTGCCGGTGACCATGGACGAGATGGCGCATCACGCCAGGGCGGTGGCCCGCGGCATCTCGCGCGCCCTGCTCGTCGTGGACCTTCCCTTCATGTCGTACCAGGTGAGTCGAGAGGATGCGCTTCGCAATGCGGGACGCCTCCTGAAAGAGGACGGGGCAGAGGCGGTCAAGCTGGAAGGGGGACGGGAGGTCGCAGGGACGGTCGAGGCCCTGGTGGCGGCCGGGATCCCGGTCATGGGGCACCTGGGCTTGACCCCGCAGGCCTTCCATCAGATGGGCGGATATCGCGTCCAGGCCCGAAGCGCCGAGGAAGCCGACCGGCTCCTGAAGGACGCCGCGGCCTTGGAACGGGCGGGGATCTTCGCCCTGGTCTTGGAGGGGATTCCGGCCGAGGTTGCCCGACGGGTCAGTCAGGCCCTTTCCGTGCCAACCATCGGCATCGGGGCCGGACCGTTTTGCGACGGGCAGGTTCTGGTCACCCACGATATGCTGGGCCTCCAGACCGACCTGTCGCCCAAGTTCGTCAAACGGTACATGCATGCCCGTCAGCTCTTCGTGGAAGCCATGCGGCAGTTCCGTGACGAGGTGCGCTCGGGGGCATTTCCCGGCCCCGAGCACAGCTACGACCTCGATCCTCCCACGCCGCAAGGCGCTCCATAGCTCTGGCGCGTGCGGGTCCGGGTCTCGCGCGAGGGCGTCACGCTCCCGTCGCAGCCAGGCGTTGCCCGGCCCGGCGCGCAGAGGGCGGCGAGTGCTGGCATCATCCGACCCGTATCCTGGCTCGGGCCAACCTGGCGGAGGACGGATTCATGCAGACCATTGAGACCCCGAGGGACATGCAGAAGCTGGCCGAGGATCATCGCCGCGCGGGGCAATCCATCGGCCTCGTCCCCACCATGGGGGCGCTGCACGAGGGCCACCTGAGCCTGATCCGGCGCTGCCGGGCCGAGAACGACGTGGCCATCATGAGCCTGTTCGTGAACCCGACCCAGTTCAACCGCCAGGACGATCTGGACCGCTACCCCCGCGACCTCGCAGGGGATAGCGGGCTGGCCCGCGAGGCCGGCGTGGACATCATCTTCGCGCCCACGGTCGAGGGAATGTATCCCCAGGGGTACCAGACCTCCGTCACCCTGGAGCAGCTTCCGACGCGATGGGAAGGCACCTCGCGTCCTGGCCACTTCCAGGGCGTGGCCACGGTCTGCACGAAGCTGTTCACCATCTGCCGGCCGCACCGGGCCTATTTCGGCCAGAAGGATTATCAGCAGTCCCGGGTGGTCCGGCGCCTGGCGGCCGACCTCAACCTGGACCTCGAGATCGTCGTCCTGCCCACCGTGCGGGAGGCGGATGGGCTGGCCCTCAGCTCCCGGAACGTGCTGTTGAAACCGGAGGAGCGACGCCAGGCGAGGGTCCTCTCCCAGGCCCTGTTCCAGGCCCAGGCCGACGTCCGCGCCGGGCAGCGCGATGCCACTCGCCTGCACGCCGCCATCGAGGATCGCATCCAGACCGCTCCCTTGGCCGTTCTGGACTACGTCGGCGTGTGCGACCCGGAGACGCTGGTGCCGCTGGAGAAGATCGAGGACAGGGCCGTCGCCGTGGTAGCCGCCAGCTTCGGCACGACGCGCCTCATAGACAATGCGCTCCTGGAACCGTAACTGGAATGACCAATGACGCAATGACCAATGACCAATGAATTTGAAGAATTGGTAAGGCGATCCAGGGCACCTCTGGCGGTCTTGGCGCCATGGCGGTTCGTTCATGAGGAGGGATGCATGTTTCGCGTGATGCTCGCCGGGAAAATTCACCGCGCCACCGTGACCGAGACGCACCTGGATTACGAGGGGAGCCTCACTGTGGACGCCGATCTCCTGGACGCCGCCGGAATGGTAGCCTACCAGCAGATCCAGGTGTACAACGTCAGCACGGGCGGCCGCTTCGAGACCTATCTCATCGAGGGGTCTCGCCACTCCGGGGTCGTCGCCCTGAACGGGGCCGCCGCCCGGCAGGGCCAGCCGGGGGACAGGGTGATCATCGCCACCTATCACCTGCTCCCGGAGGAGCAGGTTCCCCATCACCGCCCGCGGGTAGTCTTCGTAGACCAGAAGAACGCGAGGCTCTCGATCGCCTGACACGAATCGGGTTTTCCATCTGTGTTTCCGGGTGGCGGCAAGACTGGGTTCAAGATCGCTCCCCTTCGTTGAGAGGATCAAATGACACATGCCGTCTATCGGGTCGTTGGGTATGAAGTGGTCGGGCCGTCTACGCTGCGAGTGGAGTTCGACGACGACACGGCACAAGTGATGACTTCGGGCCGATACTGCGTGGCGAGTTGTATGGCCCGCTCCGGGATGACCGCCTGTTCCGGCAGATCGTGATCGACCCGGAGGTCCACACGCTGGTTTGGCCGACGGGCGCTGACTTTGATCCGGCGATTCTCCACGATTGGTCGCGGTACGAGAGCGACATGCAGCGGCTGGCGCAGCAGTGGGCAACCGCCCAGACCAAGGCGTCGTAATCGCGCGGCGCCACCTGCGCGCAGGAAGGTGCCGGACACCTTTCAGTAGCATTGTCAGGTGCGGCTCAGCCGCCGCCCCGACAGGCCGCAGGAGCGGGTGATCGCGGGGAAATGATCCAGGAGAGTTCGAGGATCGAGGTGATCAGGGGGAGCAACGATTGGAGCAGCAGGTGACCCTTCCCGGCACCCTTTGCCTCGCGCTCCACACGCTCGCGCGGCTTGGCCCGGTGTCACAGCCCGCGATCCCCCGGCTCATCGCAATGCTCGACGAGCCTGACCCCAGCCGGGAACTCCGGTCGCGTGCGGCACGGGTCCGGGGCCAGAATGGTCCCGCCCTCCCGGCGCTCCGTCGGTCCCTCCTGACGGACGATCAGCCCAAGGTCCGGGCCCTCGCGGCCGACGCGCTCGGCGCCATGAGACCGCGGGCGCACGTCGCGCTCCCGGACCTCGGGAAGGCACTGGGGGACCCCGATCCCGCGGTCCGCCGGCAGGCGACCCGCGCGATCAAATCCATTGGCTCCGGTCCTTAGCAGACTTATTCAACTTGTCTGCTGACCGTCTCCGTCAAGCGCTGCATCCTGGTGTGACGACTACCTGCGTCCACATGCCCGCTGTTTCTTCAAGACGCCTCAGAGATAGCCTCTTCCTGGATCCGTAACTGTCGCTCGGATTCACGGATTTCCTCCGAAGGCCTTTTCCCGCCGACGTTCCTCGCCGATTCAACCCAGAAAAGCAACCGGAATCAAAAGAAAAGCAACGAGGGGCGAGCAAACCAGGTGAGGCGTGTTGTAGAAATAGCGCACCCGGTGCAGAGCCAGGCGGGACCCGGAGAGGGAAACCTGCCCCAGGGATGAGGCGCGTGTGAAGGAGGGTGCGGTCATGGCTGAGACAAGACCCGCTGAGCAACTGCAGAAAGGAATTCACGGGCCCGAGAAGGAGCGAGTGCAGTTCAAGCAACTCCTCGCCGAAAACCCGAACTACTTCGGGAATCTCGCCGACAGCCCGTACAAGGTGGTGAAGAAGATCATCGGCAATCCGACCTATGAGGAGCTGACCTGCGTTGGGTACAACCCGGACCTGGCCCAACTCGAGGCCCCCTTTCAGGTCAAGCTGCCGACCGGGTACGGCGGCGACCTCTGCCATGCGGGCTCGACAGAGTACGTTCGATTCTTCCTGGATTACGGCTCCGGGTGGGTTGACCAGGGCGTGGCGGCGGTGAACGTCCACGACATCCCCAACGCGCTCGACTGCGCCAAGCACCCGGACAAGCCGCTGACCTACGTCGTGTCCCTGAAGATCAAACCCCAGGCCGAAACCTGCGCACACCCGGTCCTGCCCCGCGTGCGCGCGATTCTCTCGTGGCAGACCATGCCTCCGGCCGGCAATGCGGCCTGGCCGCCGATCTGGGGCAACGTGCTTACCCGGCACATCCAGATCAAGCCGCACGTGAAAAATGTCGTGGCCCTGATCGACGTCCTTGCCGCCAAGATCAAGGACAAGATCCCCCTGCCGCCGGAGTACGAGGTGATCAAGTATCACCCGATCCCGCTTCCGGACCCGCCTCCATACCAACTGGCCGATCTGGTCAAGCTCTATTCAGGAGGACAAGCCGCCAAAGCCGCCAAGGTCAGCGTCGAGCCCCATCGCTTCGGGTTGGCCGACGTTCACGCCACGCTCAGCTCGGGCGCCCTGACCCAGGAGGCGTTGTCGGCCAAGGCCGAGGAATGGAAGGCGGTCGGCCTCGACTGGGCGGCCGTCGTGGCCGCCCTGAACAACGTGAAAGCCGACGTCTCGTACGAGGAGGTGGAATGCCTGGGGCTGGACAACAACCTGGAGTGGCTGGCGGCCACCTTCCGCATCAAGCGGCCCACCGGGTACTCGGGCGATCTGTGTCACAACGGCAGCCAGGAGTATATCGCCTTCTGGGCGGATTGGGACGACACCTGCGAGTGGACCTATCTCGGAACCACGTCCGTCAACGTCCACGACATCAGCAGCATCCCGGCGGATGGGCTTGCCTACACCGCCCTGTTCCCGGTGGATCTCACGTTCCACCGGCGTCCCTGCCAAAAGCCCAAGATCGGTCGGGTACGGGCCGTCCTCTCCTGGGCCGTTCCCCCGTCCACGACGGACCCGAACGCGCTCACGACCTGGGGCAACCGCCTCGACGCCCACGTCCAGATCAAGCCGGGGCCGACGATCGCGGGACCGACCGCCATCATCGGCATCCTCGGGGGGATCCCGATCAGCAAGATCAATCCGTTCACGGGATTGACCACCTTCGACGCGTTCTTCGCCCTCAACGGGCTGGCCCCGGATGCGCTCGGCCGACCCTGCCCGTTCGCGGGACGCGTCGTCCTGCAGGGTCCCTCGTTCCCGGGCTATCGGTACAAGGTCGAAGTCCACAAGGTGGGCGATCCCGGGCCGTGGACACCCGTCACGACGACGATGACGCTGGTGGACTGGACGGGGACGATCTTCACCACCCGGGCGGCCGATCCCGGAACGCACCTCTTCAGTTTCCAGCCGTTCTGGCTGAATGTGGACAACGTGCTGGCCTGGTGGGATACGACCGGGGACGACCTGTGGGAGATCCGCTTGCAGCTCTACGACCTGGCCACGCCGGCGAACCCGGTGGGACCGCCGGCCAGTCACCTGATTCAGTTGGAGAACAGCGGGATCGCCGACGTCCGCATCCACATCGCCACCGGGGGAGACTGCAAGATGTTCCCCAAGGCGACGACCTTGACCGGGGCCTTTGTCGCCCGCGACCCGTACCTCGGCTCCTACAGCCTGGGCACCAGCCCGTTCGCCGCGCCGGCGGGACATCTGGTTCCCACCGGCGGGACGGCGCAGACCGCGCCGGCGCCTATGCTGCCGACCGCGCCCCCGCCCGGCGGTAACGCCTGGTCCCTGGACACGAACGGCATGGCGCCCTGCGGCTACGTGCTGGTCGTGACCGCGGTTGACCGAGCGATCGTGCACAGCGCGGCCGTAGGGCATTGGGCCTCCGCGTCGGTCGGCTTCTGCATCCAGTAATCGCCTGGGTTCCACCTCAGTACGCCCCCAGGGACATGCGGCGGGTAACGGGACACTCCCGTTGCCCGCCGTGTGTTTCTGAGACTGAACCTACAGCACCTTCCGATCACGGGATCCTCCTGCGCATCTCCGATTCGTTCGCCCCCCCGTTGCGCCTCACAGGCGGGCCACTCGACGCTGTCATGGTATAGTACGGGCGACGTGTCGCACGTGGGGCGGACCCACCGAAAGAGGGCGAGGGATACTCGCCCGTCCTCGCGTGGTGCGTCTCAAATCCTTCTATAACTCCGTTCACCCTGAGCCTGTCGAAGGGTGAGAAATTCGGGCTTGGTTGCGAGTTCAGCCGAACGGCTTCGACAAGCTCAGCCTGAACGGATCCCGGGTGAACCCGGATATTGCAGTTCTCACGCAAAGCACGCAAAGGACGCCAAGACCTGCACGGGATTCCTCAAAACACGCTTGGGGTGGATCGGGAATATTCTGGCCGCACGCATCCGACACAATGGACGTCCCGGCTCGTCTTTGCGACCTTGGCGATCCTGGCGTGATAAATCCGGGGTAAAACCAATACTGAGTAATCAGACTACACGTGTGCGTGAGGAGAGAACCATGGAGTGGAGACCATGACGAAG
>JACQVO010000117.1 GCA_016209725.1 Candidatus Methylomirabilota bacterium
GATCCTCGGCGTCACGCCGAGAACGGCCGAGGTCTCGGTCCCGGCGCTGTCGCTGGTCTTCGAGGAGCGGGTCCTGACCGGCTCGATCTACGGGGCCGGCCGGCCGCGAATCGACAGTCCCAAGTTGATCGCCCTTTACCGGGCCGGGAAGCTCAAACTCGCCGAACTGTTGACCCGCACTTACCCCTTCCGGGAGATCAACGAGGCCTACGCCGCGCTGGAGCGGGGCGAATTGGCCCGAGGCGTCGTGACCTTCTAGTGTCCTGTGTTTCAACTTCCTTTACAGTTCCGTTCACCCTGAGACAGCACACTAGCCAGCGGGTCTCCTGGTCACCAGCCCCCCTCCTGGTCCCAGCGTCTTTGCCGTCAGCTCTCGGCTCGCGGCTCCCTGCCCCGCCAAAGGCGGGGTCGGCACTCCGCTCTCGAATGCGTTTCCCCTTGAATCGGCCGACCGGGTTCTGCTACCCTACGAAGTTAAATGGGCACCCAGCGAAAAAGGAGGCTGCCATGAACCGATGGTGGTGGATTGGAGCGGTGGTGCTGGTTTTGTCCCTGGCCGGTCCCGGCGGGGCCCAGGAAAACGTCGTGGTCCTGTATGGAAGCCCTGACCGGGACTGGGTGGCCGCGATTGCGAACAAGTTCGAGAAGGACACGGGGATCAAGGTCCAGTGGATCCGGGCCAGCAGCAACGAGATGTACGCCCGGATCGAGGCGGAGAAGGCGAACCCCAAGGGGGACGTCTGGTTCGGCGGGACCGGCGATCCCCACTTCGATGCGGCCGAGAAGGGACTGACGGAGCCGTACTGTTCCCCCAAGATGGCCGAGCTGCGGGAGTTCATGCGGGACCCCATCGGGGGATGCAAGACCCTCGGCCTGTATGCCGGCCCGCTGGGGTGGGCTGTGAACGAGGGCCTGTTGAAGAAACTGGGGAAGCCCATGCCCCAGACCTGGGATGATCTGGCCATGCCCGACTACAAGGGCCTGATCGCCATCGCGAACCCGAACACGTCGGGCACGGCCTACACGACCCTGGTGACGATCCTGCAGTTGAAGGGCGAGGAGAAGGGCTGGGACTACCTGGCCAAGCTCCACAAGAACGTCGCCCAGTACACCAAGTCCGGATCGGCGCCGGGACAGTTGGCCGGGCGGGGCGAGGTGGCGATCGCCGTCATCTTCCTCCACGATTCGGTGATGTTCGCCGAGGAAGGGTTTCCGGTGAAAGCCCTCTCCCCAGCGGACGGCACCGGGTACGAGATCGGCGGCCTGAGCCTCATCAAGGGGGCTCCCCACAAGGAGAACGCCAAGAAGTTCATTGACTGGGCCCTCACGCCCGAGACCCAGGCCATCGCCAAGGACTTCCGGTCCTTCCAGTTGCAGTCCAACATGAAGACGCCGCTGCCTGCGGTGGTCATCAAGCATGGGGTGGACTTCGAGCACGTGAAAACCATCAAGTACGATTTCACCTGGGCGTCCAAGAACCGGGATCGGATCCTGAAGCGCTGGACGGAGCAGATCTTTTCCCAGGCGCGCTGATGGCTTCCTGCATATTGCGTATGGCGCATGGCTTATGGCTGAGAACAGGTCTTGGCTATAGACCATTCGCCATATGCCATACGCGTTCTGGCTCGCAATCAAGGCAAGCTCGCTAGCACGGAAAAAGCGTGACCGCTGTGGGAAATCCCGCCTGCCTGCTGGGCGGGCTCGGCCTCCTCCTGACGACGGCCGTCGTACCGTTCCTGAGCCGGGAGGGACAGCTTCTTCCCGGGGTCGGGCGCGAGTGGCTCTCCCTGACGGCCCTGTCTCTCTCCGGGAGGTTCCCCGGTTTCTGGGTCCTGGCAGTCCTGGCGCTCGCCTGGGTGGGCGCCGGCCTTCTCCGCCAGGACCACCCGCATCGCCCGGCCCTCTGGGGCGGGTCGGTCGGAAGCGTCCTGGTCCTCTGGCTCACGTGGGTGGCCGGGGTCAAACCGTACGCCTTCGGTCCCGGTGCCATGCTGGCCCTGGCGATCTGCCTGCTCGTCCTGGCCTATGGCCTGTCGCAGGGCGGGTACATCCGGGCCGACACCTTTGTCGCCGGCAGCATCCTCGCCCTGGCATTCTTTGTCCTGCTGTTCATTCTGTTCCCCATCTTCTCGGTCCTCCGGAACAGCGTCATGGACGCCGGTGGACTTCGACCGGGCCTCCTCCTGGAGACCCTGGGGCGGTACACCGCCCTGTGGCGCGTCGTCCGGAACAGTCTGGGGCTCGCCATCTTCGTCGGCGTCACCTCCACACTCATCGGGTTGGCCTTTGCCCTTGCCGCCGCCCGGTCGCGTTCGCGCCTCACCATCCTCTTGCGGGCCTTCTCACTCTTGCCCTTGATCACGCCGCCCTTCGTGGTCGGCCTGGCCATCATCCTCCTCTTCGGTCTGCAGGGATTCGTGACCAGCCAACTCCTGGGGCTGAAGACGCGGGGGATCTTCGGGTTCCCCGGCCTGGCCCTGGCGCAGACGCTTTCCTTCGCGCCGGTCGCCTTCCTGGTGATCGCCAGCGTGGTCGAGTCGGTCAACCCTGCCCTGGAAGAGGCCAGCCTCACGCTGCGGGCGGGCCCGTGGGGGACCTTCCGGAAGGTGACGCTGCCTCTGCTCCGTCCGGGGCTGGCCAACGCTTTTCTCCTCACCATCATCGAGTCGCTGGCGGATTTCGGGAACCCCATCGTCCTGGGTGGGGAGTTCGAGGTGCTTTCCACCGAGATCTACTTCAGCATCATCGGCCGCTTCGACCAGACGCTGGCGGCGACACTGGGCCTCATCCTGTTGTCCTTCAGCCTGACGGTCTTCCTCCTCCAACGGTACTGGCTGGGGGAGCGCTCCTACGTCGTCGTGACGGGCAAACCGCCGTCGGGGAAGCCGATGCCGCTGCCCCGCGGCCTGGAGATCGGCCTGCTCGCTTTCTGTGCCGCCTGGTGTGCCTTTAGCCTGGCGATCTACCTCTTTGTCGTGTACGGGGGGTTCGTGGAGATCTGGGGGATCAACGACGCGTTCACCCTGCGGCACTACCGCCAGCTCATGCGAGATGGGATGGACGCCCTCCAGACCACCCTGATCCTGGCGGGGATCTCCGCGCCCCTCACCGCGACGGTCGGCATCCTCCTGGCGTACGTCGTGGTGCGCCACCGGTTCCCCGGGCGGGGAGCGCTGGAATTCTCCTCCATGCTCTCCTTCGCCGTGCCCGGAACCGTGATCGGGATCGGCTATATCATGGCCTTCAATCAGTCGCCGTTTCTCCTGACCGGGACGGCCACCATCCTGGTCATCTCGTTTATCTTCCGGAACATGCCGGTGGGGATCCGGAGCGGGGTGGCGGCCCTGGCCCAGATTGACCAAGCACTGGAGGAGGCCTCGGTCACGCTGCGGGCGTCCTTCGCCACGACCATCCGCCGGGTGGTCCTGCCCCTGATCCGGCCGGCCATCATCTCGGCCCTGGTGTTCAGCTTCGTGCGGTCGGTCACCGCTATCAGCGCGGTGGTCTTCCTGGTGAGCGCGAAGTGGCAGCTCTCCACCAAGGTCATCCTGGACCAGGCGGAGAACGGGCGCTACGGCCTGGCCACCGCCTACAGCACGGTCCTCATTCTGATCATGGCGGCTGCCATCGCATTCATGTACCTGGTGGTGGGCAAGCGGGCTGCCGCAGGCGGCCTGGAAGGAGGAGGGCTGGCGTGACGGCACAGGCGAATCCCCAGGCGGCCCGGGTCGTCCTGGAGGGGGTCAGCAAGCGGTTCGGCCAGACGGTGGCGGTGGACCAGGTGAGCCTGACCATCGAGCCAGGCGAGCTGGTGACTCTCCTGGGGCCCTCGGGCTGCGGCAAGACCACGACGCTCCGCATGGTGGCGGGGCTGGAGACGGTCGGCGGCGGCCGGATCTACATCGGCGATGCCGAGGTCACCCACCTGCCGCCCAACGCGCGGGACGTGACCATGGTGTTCCAGTCCTACGCCCTGTTCCCCCACCTGAGCGTCTTCGAGAACGTGGCCTACGGTCTCCGGGTGCTGAAGCGATCCGAGGCGGAAGTCCAGAAGGCGGTCCGGGACGTGCTGGAGCTTGTGGGCATGCCGGGGCTGGAGGGGCGGAGCCCCGGCGCCCTTTCGGGCGGGCAGCAGCAGCGGGTGGCGGTGGCCCGCGCGCTGGTCATGCAGCCCAAGGTCCTGCTGTTCGATGAGCCGCTGTCCAATCTGGACGCCAAGCTCCGCAAGCGGATGCGCGAGGAGATCCGCCTGCTCCAGCAACGCCTGGGGATCACGGCCATCTACGTGACCCACGACCAGGCGGAGGCCCTGGCCATCTCGGACCGCATCGTGGTCATGGACCGGGGGCGGGTGTCGCAGATCGGGGCGCCGGGGGAGCTCTACAAGGCCCCCGGCAATCGGTTCGTGGCCGAGTTCATCGGCGAGGCCAATTTCCTGCCCGCCCAGCTCGAGTCGGCGGAGGACGGGTGGGCGGGCATCCGGATCGGCCCGCAACGGTTACGGGTGCAGAGCCGACCTGTAGCGGTGGGGCCCGTCACGGTCCTGGCGCGACCCGAGGCCATCCGGATCACGGCCGGAGGCGATGGCCTCGCCGGGACCATCCAGAAGGTCTCCTACCTCGGCTCCTCGGCGGACTACACCGTGGAGACGGAGCTGGGGCCCATCCTGGTCACGGATTACACGATGGTCGGGGGGGTTCTCAGCACCGGGACGACCGTCCGCCTGGAGTTCCTCCCCCACGGCGTCTATCCGCTGCCCGCCACCCCCTAGAGGATTTCGGATTGCGGATTTCGGATTGCGGATTGGGCGGAGGAAGCCGAGATATTCGGCATCCGACAACCGAAATTGGAGGGCGGGTTTTTCCTTGACGGGTCAGGGCGCTTCGCGGACAATACGCGCCGACTCCGAAGCGTTCGGCAGTTCGGGGGTTCGGGTGTTCCCGGGGATTGTGAACAGCCGAACTGCCGAACGGTCGAACGCTCGAACGTTTTCTGGCGTCTGGTTCCCATGACTGACATTCGCTTTGGCACGGACGGCTGGCGGGGGATCATCGCCGAGGATGTCACTTTCGGCAATGTCCGCCTGGCGGCGCGAGGCATCGCCCGGGTGGTCCGCGCCGAGGCCGGCGGGCAGGCGTCGCCCCACCTCCTGGTGGGCCACGATACCCGGTTCCTCTCGAGAGAGTTCGCCCAGGCAGCCGCCCTGGCCATGGCGGCCGAAGGGGTGCGGGTGAGCCTGGCTTCTACATTCGCGCCGACGCCGGCCATTTCCTATGCTGTGGTGCGGTTGCGGGCCGCCGGAGCGCTGATCGTTACGGCGAGTCACAACCCGCCGGAATACAGCGGGATCAAGTTCAAGTCGCGCTTCGGGGGATCGGCCCCCATCGCCTTCACGCGGGACGTGGAGGAGGAGATCCGGCGCCTCCAGGCGGAGCCGCCGAATTTCCAATTTCCAATTTCCGATTTCCAATTAGGCTCTTTTGATCCCCGAGATCCGTGGCTGGATCGTCTGGCGGAGCTGGTGGACGTGGCGCGGATCGGCCGGAGTGGAATCCGAATCGCTCTGGACGTCATGTACGGGGCCGGTCAGGGGCTGCTGGTGGGGCGGCTGCGAAAAGCCGGCTCGACTGTTCGCGAGCTGCATGGCGAGATCAATCCCGGCTTCTGCGGCCTGCACCCCGAGCCGATCCCCGTCCACCTGGGAGCGCTCATCGATCTGGTGAAGCACTGGGAGGGGCCGGAGCCGAAGGCGGGCTTTGCCTTCGATGGGGATGCCGATCGCCTGGCGCCCGTGGACGAGGAGGGAAACGTCCTTTCTCCGCACCAGACGTTGGCGCTTCTCTTGCGACACCTGGTGCGGAATCGGAGAGAGCGGGGCACGGTGGTGAAATCCGTGAACATCGGCCACATGGTGGATGCGGAGGCCGAGGCCCTGGGGTTGCCCCTCGTAGTCACGCCGGTGGGGTTCAAGCATGTCGCCGAGGCCATGCGGCAGTACGACGCCGTGGTGGGCGGCGAGGAGAGCGGAGGCTTCGCCGTGCGGGGTCATATCCCCGAGCGGGATGGGGCGCTCATCGGCCTGCTCCTCTTGGAGTGCATGGCGATGACGGGGAAGTCCCTGGGGGCGCTGGTGCGTGAGATGGAGGCGGAACACGGTCCCCACCGGTACGGTCGCCTGGATCTTCGCTTGGCATCGCTGGAGGAGCGGGATCGGGTGGTGAGTTCTCTGGCGGCCTCGCCGCCTGCCCGTGTCCTGTCCCTGGCGGTGGGCCACGTGGAGGCGATGGACGGGGTCAAGCTCGTCCGGGCAGATCGGAGTTGGGTCATGCTGCGGGCCTCCGGCACGGAACCGCTGCTGCGCATCTACGCCGAGGCGGCGACGGAGGGCGAGGTGGACGCCCTGCTCACGTGGGGGCGGGGGGTGGCACTGAATGAGGGGGGACGCTGAGGAAGGCACGCCTGCGTGCTGGGGGAGCGAGGGAATGTCCGGCGACAGGGGGACCCGCAGGTCACAGAGGAGCATCGCACTGTCGGACCCCGACGGGATCGAGAGCCGGCCGATCGAGTTCGCCGCCAAGCCCTGGGGGAGCTTCAGCACGCTGGAGGAGGGGCCCGGCTACAAGGTCAAGCGCCTGGTGGTGCAGCCGGGGCAGCGGCTCAGCCTGCAGAAGCACCGCCACCGCGCCGAGCATTGGGTGGTGGTGGCCGGGACCGCGACCGTCATCCGGGGGAAGCAGCGCTTCGCCCTGCGCCGGCGGCAGTGTGCAGTGATCCCGCGACAGGCCTGGCACCGGATCGAGAATCACGGCCGGCAGCCGGTGGTGCTCATCGAGGTGCAGCACGGGGATTACCTGGGGGAAGACGACATCATCCGGAAGCAGGATGATTACGGGCGCGTGAAATGAAAAACTGACAACCGACAACTGACAATGAAAAACCGACAATGGACAATTGAAAACCGGTCAATGGTCTTCTCGGTTGATCATCGTCGGTTGTCCGTTTTCCATTTTTCATTGAGAGGCGATTGCGCATGAATCGCCTATATGTGGTCGTCCTGGCCGGCGGCAGCGGGGAGCGATTCTGGCCCCTCTCCACGCCGGCCCACCCCAAGCAGTTCCCGCCCCTCCTGGACGGGCGCAGCTTCTTCCAGCACACCGTGGACCGGGCCGCCAGGCTGGTGGGACCCGCGCGGGTCCTGGTGGCCACGCGGCGCGATCTGCTGCCCATCGTGCGGGAGCAGTTACCGGACTTTCCCCTGGAGAACTGTATCCTGGAACCCAGCGGGCGGGACACGGCCGCGTGCGTCGGCCTGGCGGCGCTCGCCCTCGAGCGGCGGGCGCCGGGGGGCTGTATGCTGGTCGCCCCCTCGGATCACTACATCAGCCCCCTCCACGCCTTTGAAGAGACGATCCGGCGCGGTCTCCACCTCCTGGACCGGGTCGAGGGCCTGGTGACGCTGGGGATTCCGCCGACCCGGCCCGAGACCGGCTACGGCTATATCCTGGCCGGCGACGCCGTCCCCGAACAGCCCGCCGCCCGCCGCTGCGAGCGCTTCACCGAGAAGCCGGATCGGAAGACGGCGGAACGCTTCGTCGAGGACGGGAGGTATTACTGGAACAGCGGCATCTTCCTGTGGAGGGCGGCAACCCTCCTCAAGGCCATGGCGCGCCATCTCCCCGACCACTGGGCGTCCCTGGAGGCGATCCGGGAGGCGCTGGGGACGGCCGAGGAGGCCCGCGTCCTGGATGCGATCTTCCCGCGCATGTCCCGCGTCTCCGTGGACGTGGGGATCCTGGAGCGGGCCGACAACGTCTATATGATCCCGGCCACCTTCACCTGGGATGACGTGGGGGCGTGGAGCGCCCTGGGCCGCATCCTTCCCCCGGACGAGCACGGCAACGCCGTGGTCGGCCGCCACGTGGGGCGCGACAGCCACGGATGTGTCGTCTACGGGACGACCCGGCCCATCGCGACGATCGGCCTGCGGGATTTGGTGGTGGTCGAGACGTCGGAGGGCGTCCTGGTCTGCCCCAAGGAGCGGGCGCAGGAGGTGAAGGATCTGGTCCGATTGCTCCGGGGGGCAGGGACATGAGCATCCCGACGGCCCTGATCACGGGAATCACGGGACAGGATGGCTCCTACCTGGCCGATTTCCTCCTGACCAAGGGGTACCGGGTGGTGGGCATGGTGCGCCGCTCCAGCACCGAGAACTTCGAGCGCATCGAACACCTCCGGGGCCAGGTGGAGATCTGCCAAGCGGATCTGTTGGACCAGCTCTCCCTCATCAATCTGCTGCGCCAGGTCCGCCCGGGAGAGGTGTACAACCTGGCCTCCCAGTCCTTCGTCCCCACATCGTGGGAGCAGCCGGTTCTCACCGGGGAATTCACGGCCCTGGGGGTCACCCGGATGCTGGAGGCGGTGCGGCTGGTGGACCGGGAGATCCGTTTCTACCAGGCGAGCAGCAGCGAGATGTTCGGCAAGGTTCAGGAGGTCCCCCAGACGGAACGGACGCCCTTCTATCCGCGCAGCCCCTACGGGGTGGCCAAGCTGTACGGCCACTGGATCACGGTAAATTCCCGGGAGAGTTACAATCTGTTCGCCTGCTCAGGCATCCTGTTCAATCACGAGTCCCCCAGGCGCGGCAAGGAGTTCGTCAGCCGCAAGGTGACCGACGGCGTGGCGCGCATCAAGCGGGGACTGGCCGACCAGCTTTTCCTGGGGAACCTGGAGGCCCGACGGGACTGGGGCTATGCCGGCGACTATGTGGAAGCCATGTGGTTGATGCTGCAGCAGCCGCAGCCCGACGATTACATCATCGCCACCGGGGATACCCATTCGGTGCGGGAGCTCTGCGAGATCGCCTTCGCCCGAGCGGGCCTCCCCTGGCAGGACCACGTCATGGTGGACCAGAAGCTCGTGCGTCCGGCCGAGGTGGACCTGCTGCAAGGAGATGCCTCCAAGGCACAGCGGGTCCTGGGGTGGCATCCCCGGGTCTCCTTCCGGCAGCTCGTCGAGATGATGGTGGACGCCGACCTCGCCCGTCACGCCCAGCGCCCGTAGGGAGGATGCTCCAATGCAAAGCTTCAAACGGACAACTGACAACGGGCAACGGGATCCCAGTAGGCCGGTTTGGCATTGTCGGTTGTCGGTTTTCAATTTCTCATTGGAAGGGAGTTTGTCGTGAACGTCTGTGTGCTGGGGACGGGCTATGTGGGGCTGGTGACCGGCGCCTGCTTGGCGGAGATCGGGCACCACGTCGTCTGCATGGACGATGATGCGGGCAAGATCGAGGTGCTCCTCAGGGGCGAGATGCCGATCTACGAGCCGCACCTGGAGGGGATCGTGCGGCGCACCCGCGCCGCCGGACGCCTGCACTTCGGCACGGACGTGGCGGAGGCGGTGCGGGACGCCGCGGTGATCTTCATCTGTGTGCACACCCCGCCGCTCCCCGACGGGGAGGCGGACCTGACCTACGTGGAAATGGCCGCGCGGCGGATCGCGGAGCACGCCAGCCGCAGCGCTCTGATCACGGAGAAGTCCACGGTGCCGGTCCAGACGGGGGCCTGGATCGAGAAGACCCTGGCCATCTACAGCCGGCGGCCCGGCGTGGAGTTCGACGTGGCGTCCAACCCCGAGTTCACCCGCGAGGGGATGGCGGTGGAGGACTTCCTGCACCCGGACCGGATCGTCGTGGGAGTCGGGAGCGCGCGGGCCGAGCAGATCCTGCGGGAACTGTACGCGCCCATCGTGGAGGGACGCTTCCGATGCCCCATCCACGCCGATTGCCGGCAGGATCGCGCGGTCCCCTTCCTGGTCACGGATATCCGCAGCGCCGAGATGATCAAGCACGCCTCCAACTCCTTCCTGGCCCTGAAGATCTCCTTCGCCAATGCCCTGGCGGACGTGTGCGAGTTGGCGGGCGGCGACATCCTCCAGGTCACCAAGGGCGTGGGCCTGGACAGGCGCATCGGGCGGGCCTTCCTGAATGCGGGGATCGGGTTCGGGGGCTCCTGCTTCCCCAAGGACGTGAAGGCCTTCGTCAAGATCGCCGAGAAGAGCGGCTACGATTTCGCCCTCCTGCGGGAGGTGGACCGGATCAACGAGCGGCGGCGGGAGATGGTCCTGGAGAAGCTGAAGCGGGCGCTCTGGATCCTGCGGGGAAAGCGCATCGGCCTGCTGGGGCTGGCGTTCAAGCCCAACACCGACGATGTCCGGGAGGCACCGGCGCTGGCGATTGCCCGCCGGTTGCTGGAGGAGGGGGCGGAGGTGCGGGGCTACGATCCCCAGGCGGCGGGCAAGGCGCGGCAGGCGCTCCCCGAACTCACGGTCTGTGCGGACCCCTACGAGGCCGCCCTCCAGGCCGAGGCCGTGGTGCTCTGCACCGAGTGGGGCGAATTCACCGGGCTGGACTGGCCGCGGGTGAAGGCCCAGATGGTCCGGCCCCTGATCCTGGACGGCCGCAACGCCCTGGACCGCGAGAAGCTCACCGCCATGGGCTTCGAGTACATTGGCATCGGGAGGTAGCATGGGGGTGAGGGGTGAGGCGTGAGGGGTGAGGCGGAAGGAGGGAGGCGAGCTGTGGGGGCGCTGGCATGAGCGGGAGACCACGAACGCTCGTCACGGGTGGGGCCGGCTTCCTGGGCTCGCACCTGTGCGACCGGCTGATCCGGGAAGGCCATGACGTGATCTGCATTGACAACCTGATCACCGGCGATGTGAAGAACGTGGCCCATCTCCTGGGGCATGAGGGCTTTCGGTTCATCAAGTATGACGTGACCGAGTATCTGTACGTGGAAGGCCGCCTGGATTACATCCTCCACTTCGCCTCGCCCGCCAGCCCGGGGGACTATCAACGCCTCCCCATCCAGACCCTGAAAGTGGGATCGCTGGGCACGCACAAGGCGCTCGGGCTGGCCAAGGCCAAGGGGGCGCGGTTCCTCCTGGCCTCGACCTCCGAGGTGTACGGCGACCCGCAGGTCCATCCCCAGCCGGAGAGCTACTGGGGCCACGTGAACCCAGTCGGCCCGCGGGGCATGTACGACGAGGCCAAACGCTTCGCCGAGGCCATGACCATGGCCTATCATCGCTCCCACGGCGTGGAGACCCGGATCGCCCGCATCTTCAACACCTACGGGCCGCGCATGCGACCGCACGACGGCCGGGTGGTGTCCAATTTCCTGAGCCAGGCGCTGGCGGGTCGGTCCCTCACGGTGTACGGGGACGGGCGACAGACCCGGAGCTTCTGCTTCGTCTCGGACCTGGTGGAAGGGCTGTTCCGCCTCCTCATGTCCTCGGAGGTGGAGCCGGTCAACCTGGGCAATCCGACCGAGCGGAGCATCCGGGATCTCGTGGCCGCGGTCGAGGCCATCCTGGGCCGGCCGCTCAGCGTGACGTACAACCCGCTGCCCCAGGATGATCCGCGGGTGCGGCAACCCGACATCACGCGAGCCCGGGACCGCCTGGGGTGGGAACCCAAGGTGGACCTGGAGGCCGGCCTGCGGGAGACCATCGCCTATTTCCGTGAGAAGGGGATGGACGCCTGACCCCCCGTGGGCGTGCGGTTCTCGGCCGAAGTCCGGGTATGGGGAATTCAGACGCAACGGGATAGCGACAGGAGGCACCCGGGTGGTCACGGCAGGTTGCCGGAGGATCCTTGAGCGCCGGTGAGTTCGGAAGAACTGCCGGC
>JACQVO010000121.1 GCA_016209725.1 Candidatus Methylomirabilota bacterium
GTCCAGCATGTCTTCCCGGCGGACAACTGGTACTTCTGGCTCAAGGCGGCCGAGGACAAGCCGGACGAGATCATCACCGACCTGGAGGACGCCGTCGCGACTCCGCGGAAGGAGCTGGCCCGCGACATCTTCATCGCCGTCCTGAAGCTGTTCCTGGGGGAGATGCCGACCGAAGTGGAGACGGCGGCTCTGGGGAAAGCCAACTCGCCCGAAGGAAGGGGACCGCAACTGCTGATCTTCATCGCCAAGATGAAAGCGGTCAAGGGCCTTCCCTTGACCGTGGCGGAGCAGGAGGCCCTCCGGGAGGCGGAGGCGTCCCCTGACAAGAAGATTCAGGCGCTCCTGACCCAGATCGCACGGTGTCACACCCTGGAGGGCATCATCGTCACCCTCCGTATCAACAATCTGCACACCAAGTGGTCCGCCGGAGACCTCTGGCACGTGGTCAGGGCGGTGGGCAACCGCCTCGACCGGATCCTCCTTCCCAAGGTCGAGGGACCGGAGGACATGATCCTGCTCCACCGCATCCTCTCCGCCATCGAGGCGGAGCAGGGCTGGCAGCCGAACGGTATCAAGACGGAGGCTCTCATCGAGTTACCCAGCGCGGTGCGCCAGCTCGATGCCATTTCCCGGTCCACCCCCAGAATAGTCTGCAACATCTTCGGGATCGTGGACTGGACGGCGGCCACGGGCGGGCGGGACCAGGATCACCAGGCGACCTACGCCCTGTACGGAAGGCTCCGGACCGTCGAGGCTTCCGCCGCCGCCGGCCTGGAGTCTATTGACGGGATCACGCCCAGCCTCCAGCGCCATCGAAGCTTCGTGGATGCCGGCAAGGCGGCCCGCCTCGGCTTCACGGGGAAGTGGAGCGTGAACCCCAACAACCTGGCGGGGAATCTGGACTTCATGGACGGCCGCCGCCCGAGCCGGCGGGACCCCCGTGGGAAGCCCACACTCATCGCGCCGGGCACCTTCGCCCGGGTGTCACCCCGGACTGTCGCTCCGCCCGAGTACCCGCCCTTTCCCCTGGAAGAGCTGGCGCGATTCGCGCGGCAGAAGCGACCGCTGCTTCCCCCCCGGGTCCTCGAGCTCCGCGATGCGACCGTCCGCCGATCGGTCGTGCCCGTCGCGGCCGGCCGACCGGACGAGGTGGCTGCGGCTTTGGCCTCGAGCGCGGACGAGGTCATCGTGGATCTTTCCCCAGTGTGTGGCCCGCAGGGGGGGCCGGCCCGGGCGGCGCTCGTCGAGCGATTGGCAGCCGCGGAAACGGAGAAGACGCTCCTGGCCCTCCAGGCAGACCCCGGGATGTCCGACTGCTGGGAGGCTCTTGAGGACGTGGTGACGGGGCTCGGCACCCGCGTGGGTGCGTGCGTCCTGCCGGACGTGGACTCTCCGGTGGCCGTGCGGGTGCTGGACGCGCGCCTGACTGATCTCGAGACCCGCCTTGAGCTTCCCATTGGCCACGTCCGGATCGAGGGACGCATCCGGACGGAGGCAGCGCTGGACCAGGCGTACGATGTAGCGACGGCCAGCCGGAGGATGTCCGCCCTGATCTTCGACATTCCGATCGCGGAGCTGTTCCGGCAAGGTCGCCTCGCCGTGGCCGCCAAGACCCGATCCGTGCGGAAGGCAGAGTACCTGCTGAAGGGTCAACTCATCGTGGCCACGTCCGAGGCGGGCATTGACGCGGTGGACAGTCTCACGCGGCCGGGGAACAGGCTATCGCGCGAGGCGCTGGATGCAGCCAATCACGGGTTCTCGGGCAAGCTGGCCCGCCCCGGCGAGGTGGACGAGGTCAATGCGCGGATGGTCCCCCCGCGGGCGTTCATCCACGACCTGATGCCCGTGATCCGGGACACCACCCCGGAGGCGGTTCGCGATGCCCTCTCTCCTGAGGCCATCGGCGCCATGCTTCTCAGGCGCTATTCACGGGCATGGGTGGAGCCGTTCGTCAGGACTTGCGCACAGTTGGCCGAACCCTGCTGGAACGGCGCCAGGAGGATCGAAGAGTTTCCCGCGGTGCTGCGCGCCGAGCTGCTGCGACGGTGGTATCCGGCCTCCATTGAGCGGGCGCTCGAGCCCTTTGAGCTCTTTGCGGTGGCAGACCAGGACCGGGGTCTGGGCGCCGTGGCATACACCGATTCCTGGCGCGCCAATGCCATCGAGCTGGTGGATGCGGCCACGGCCCGCGTGTACGAGCACATCATCCGGACCGCCTGGAAGGCCGGCCTCCTGACGCCGGAAGAGGAGCGGCGGTATCGTCAGGCTTTCGAGCGATTGCGCACGGCCCTCCTGGTGAAAGAGGCGGCGGGCCTCATGCCCGGCATGCGCCTCCCGGGGTACGCCGTCCCGATCGCCGATTGGATGGTGAAGGTGTTTGCGCAGGCCTCCGGCGACCGGAACTTGTACCATCTCGACGACGAGTTTGTCGCCCGGGAGTTCGGCCGGGGAGCGATCAAGTTTGACGGCCGGATCGCCCACGGCATCCTGACGCTCCTCGTCAGCCTGACGGGCCTCCATCGTGTCGCCCCCGGGTGCCGGATTCACAGCGTGGAAGAGGTCCGCTACAAGGCGCCGGTCCGGATCGGCGACGCCGTGACCCCGGTATTCTCCGTGGTGGATGTCCACGATAGTCAAATCAGGCTGCGCGTCGAGGCGATCCGGCAGGATGGTCAGGTTGCCATGGAGGGCTCGGTGCTGGTGACGCCGCCAGCGACGTCGCGGCCGCCCGAGGACGGCACCCGCGTCCCGACAGCAGACCGAATCCGGGCGGCCCGGGAACGCAGTGCCGGCGTGGTGGCATTCCCCCGACACAAGGAAGCACCTGTCTTTGTCCTGGGGCGCACGGAACGCCAGGAGTTCCAGGCCCGGATCTCTCCGGAGGTGGCCGACGGATACTGGGCCCTCGTCGGGTCCGCCGGTCCGGCCGCGTGGAACCTGGCGGTCAGTCTCGGCATGATCGCCCACACCTCGGCCAACTTCGCCTCGCCAGGATGGATTCTGCTCTCCACAAAGTTGGGGGAACAGCAAGAGCCCATCCGAGAGGGCGACACCCTCACCTCCAGCGCCCAGCTCGAAGTCACGCGGGTCACCCGAGAGAGGCGCCCCATCTGCCGCATCGTCATGGACGTCCGGAACCAGCACGGCCGCCCGGTCTTCCGCGCCGAGGTCACCAAGCTCGGCCACCCCGGCCTGTGCCGCGAGCGCCCCTAGCCCCCGGATCCCCGCCCAACCGCCAACAGAGCAGTGGGGATGGAAAGAAGTGAAAAGTGGGGACGTTGTTTCTGAAATTGACTTATTCCTCGCTGCCGTGCTAGCCTCTCGAGTTGATCTACAGTGGAGGCTCATCCCATGCCCCGTCAAGCGCGCCTCGATGCGCCCGGGACGCTCCACCACGTGATCCTCCGCGGGCTGGAACGGGGGCGCATCGTCCGGGACGACACCGACCGGCACGCCTTCGTCACCCGCCTGGCAGAGGTCGTCCAGGCGACCGGGACCACGGTGTATGCCTGGGCTCTTCTCCCGAATCATGCCCACCTGCTCCTCCGGAGCGGGAGGGCCGGCCTCCCGACCGTGATGCGGCGGCTGCTCACCGGCTACGCCCTCACCTTCAACCGCCGCCACCGCCGGATCGGACACGTCTTCCAAAACCGCTACAAGTCCATCGTGGTGGAAGAGGACCCGTACTTTCGCGAACTGGTGCGCTACATTCACCTCAATCCCCTCCGCGCCGGCCTGGTGTCTGACCTCGTGGCGCTCGCGCGCTACCCCTGGAGTGGGCATGGCGGCCTGCTCGGCCGCGTCCCCCAGCCCTGGCTGGCGGCGCCGGCCGTCCTGCGCTGGTTCGGCAGAGCCGCCCGGCAAGCGCGGCAAGCCTACAGCCGGTATGTGGCCGAGGGGAGGGCGCTTGGCCGCCGCCCCGAGCTGGTCGGCGGGGGCTTGGTGCGCTCTGCGGGCGGCTGGGCCGTCGTGCAGGCCTGGCGCCGGCGGGGGGAGGCCGTCGCCGCAGACCCGCGGATCCTGGGGACAGGCGAGTTCGTCGAGCGCGTCGTGGCCGAGGCGGACCCGCGGCATCGCCCGGCACCCAGGGGCCGGCGGCCGGAGGCCATTGCCCGGGTATTCCGCACGGCCTGCAAGAAAACCGGGATTGAAGAGGGGGAGCTGCGGACCGGGAGCCGGCGCCGGGCAGTCGCCCGCCTGCGGGGCGTGGTAGCGAAGCGGCTTGTGACGACGCTTGGCCTTTCCCTGGCCGACGCCGCCCGGCAGCTCGGGGTCTCCACCTCGGCCATCTGCCGGGTGGTGGGGAAAGCCGGGGGACCATAAGTCAATTTCGGAAACAACGTCCCCTATCTTGTGGGATGGGCAGATGGGTTCTGGCCAGGAACCGCCGCCGGCACTCAGGGAGTTCAAGCAGTTCCTCGAGTTCCTCCAGGGTCTGTGGGCCATGCTCGCCGGGGTCTCGGTCGTCTTCCCGCTGTCCAATACGCTCGCCCAGATCATTCCGCTGGCCCAATGGACTGACGGCGGGTTTGCCTATCTGTCGCCTCCTGTGGTCACAGGCGTGACGACTCTCGCGTGTCTCTTCATCATCCTGTGGACCTTTGGGAAGCGCGAGGAGATGCGGAGCCACCGCACCTGGGACTCGCTTCCTCGGCAAGCAGGACGGTCCTTTGTGCTGGGGATAGCAGGGCTTGCCGTGTACTTGGTGGGCCACTACACCGTGAAGGAGGATTTCTACTTCCGGGTGCTGGGATGGGGAAGCGACGATCTGCGGCGCATCGGCGGGGATCTGGTGTTATTGATGGCCTATGGCAGCTTCTTTGCCTTGGCGACGCGGGCCTTTCTTCTCCTGGGACTGCGGGAGTACTTGAGAGAGAGGGTTGAGGCCTCTTAGGCTGCGGTGCGATCGGGGGCGCGATAGCGGGGACGTTGTTTCCGAAAATGACTCATGTCCCGCTGCCGTGCTGGCCGCGCGACGAGAATTTCAATGGAGGCCCGGCCGATGCCCTGCCAAGCGCGCGGCCCATCAAGGGGCTGGAGCCGCGACGGCATCACCGTGCATGGGGGCCGGAGCCATCGCCTGGGGGAGGGCCCCTGCGCCGCAACATCGGCCGGGGCCAGAAAACTACTCGTCCTCGATGAAGGACTTGAGCCGCTCGATCAACTCCGGTGTCACCTGGGTGATGCCGTGTTCCTTGGCGTGCTCCTGGGCGTTCTTCAGGACCTCTTCCACGGTGGCGCCGCGAACCGAGTGGGGACAGCCGCTCTGCGGGACGACCTTCTGGCAGTGAATGACCTTGCCCATCGGACCCCTCCTTCTCAGGACGCCTGAGTCGAATTGTTGAGACAGTAAGGTATCCCCCTTGCTGGCGATCGTCAAGGCCGAGGTGGGGACGGACTCCGGCTTGACAGGCTCACGCCGCCCTTGATAAGGTCCAGGTCATCCCGCGTGTGCCGCACCGATTGAACAGACCAACAGCCCGGGTGGTCTGATGTTTACGCGCATCCACCATGTCGCCGTCGCGGTTCGCAGTATGGAGCAGGCGCTCCAGTTTTACCGCGATATGCTGGGCCTGCCTGTGGGGAAACGGGCCACGGTGGCGGACCAGGGGGTCCACGCGGCCCTGCTGCCCATGCAGGACGGCGAGATCGAGCTGTTGGAGCCGGCCGATCCGGCGGGGGGCGTGGCGCGCTTCCTGGAACGCAGGGGAGAAGGCCTCCACCACCTCTGCTTCGAGACCCCGGATGTCGCCGCCGCCCTGGCGTGGGCCAAATCCCTCGACCTGCCCCTGATCGACCAGGCGCCGCGCCCCGGCCTGGCTGGGATGATCGCCTTCCTGCACCCCAAGGCGAGCCACGGCGTTCTGGTGGAGATGGCCCAGCCGATCTCCCCGCCGAGCCACCCTAAAGCGGTGTCCGCCGGCATCGGTGCGGTGGGCTTCGAGACCGTGTACGTGGCGACCAAAGAGCTTGCCGGCGCGGCCGCCACGTTCGCCCGGAACTTCCACGCCTCGGTGGGGACAGCCGGGGATGACCCCCACTTCGCCTCGAAGAACGTCGTGGTCTCGGTGGGGCACAGCCGGGTCACGTTGCTGGGTTCGACCGATCGCGTATCGCCAGTCGGGTGTTTCCTTGCGGACCGGGGCGAGGGATTGTTCGGCGTCTGCCTGCGGGTGGCGGATTTCACTGAGGCGGTCCGGTATCTGGAGGAGGCGGGCGTTCTGACCGAGATGCACGATCGGCACGCGACCAGGCCCCTGGCACGACTCGACCCCGCTCGGACCCACGGCGTCAACCTCTTCCTGTGCCCCCGCGCCTGACGCATAACGCCCCGCACCTCCCCTGACGGATGCATCCGTCCCCGGGCGCGCCCTCCGCGGTCCGAGAGCCGGCGAGCATCCGCGCGGGACCCTGGTCTCCCGGATCCGTCACGTCCCAGCGCGGAAGGAGGTTGTCGTGGACACGCTGCTCCAGCAGATCCAGGCGTTCCTGTCGCTCCCCAGGGAGGCCCGGACGCGCCAAGGGCGCGAGGCGCTCCTCCAGGCCCTTGGGGTGCCCCAACCCTCCCGCTTCATCGAGGAGGTGTGGACCAGCCAGTGGGAGGCGGGGATCGATCGCCTGCTCGACCCCGCCAATACCCGGATCCGCCCCCTGGAGCCCACCGACTTTCACTTCAAGTGGGCCCTGGAAGCGTTCAACGGCCTGCCCGCCCCGGTCCGGGCGCGACTCTTCACCATGAAGATGGAGGCGAATGGTCTCCGGGGGCCGGTCCTGGCGCTGCTGGATGCGGCGGGCCTCTCCACGCACGCCTTCGAGGTTACGGATCTCGTGGCGCTTTCCAAGGTCCACGCCGAGGCGGCCGCCACCGTCCGCATCCACGACGGCCGCACCTGCCAGTGCGAGCTGTCTCACTTCGCCCCCGAGGCGGAGGCGCTGTACGCCGGCGCGGCGCGGCTTTTCCGCCTGCGCACCGCGACGACGTACATTCACCCCCTTCCGACGGGCCGCCAGATCCTGCTGGAAGTCCCCTTGCACGGGATCCGTCTCGACGACGAGGACTTACCGCAAGAGGAGATGGGGCGCCTTTGGCCGTTGGCCATCCGGGGTGTGGCGCGTCACGACGCGCTGGGCGACGTCCTGGGGACCATCCTGCGCGATCCGCACCACATCCTGACCGGGTCAGGCGAGGTCGTCTCGATTCACAACTACGAGCTGTTTCACGACATCGGCGGATTCCGCTTCGGGTTCGTCGAGCCGATCTTTCTCTCCCTGTGGCGGAGACTGCGCGGGCCGGATCGCGGCGAGGAGCGTGCCCCCCTCCGCCGGATGTTCGAGGAGTATCGCAGGGCCTATGTCGAGAAGCGGCAGGAGATTCAAGTACGCTGGAGCGAGCTGGAGGCGTATCTGACGGCGCACGGGCAGGCGATCCGGGAATACTTGAAGGGGCAGCAGGACTGGTCGGAAGTGGTGGCTGCCGTCCGGGAACGGGCATTCCGCGATCCCGCCCAGTGGGTCCGGACGCTGTTGGAACCGTACCGGGAATCCTACCCGGACCTCCCCGAGGTTTGATTCCAAATTGACGGCAAGCGGAGGAGTTACTGGCGGCCGGCGCGTTCCAGGATGGACACGATCACGACGATGATGGCGGCCTGGAGGATCAGGATCCCCGCGTCCAGGGGCCGGGCGTTCCGCAGTGCCATGCCGGCCAGCCCCATGGAAATGCAGAGGGCGAATATCAGGAAGACGGTCTTCCGCCTGCTCCTCAGGAGAGTCTCCAGCCGGTGGTGCAGGTGGTCCTTCCCCACGTAGGCGATCCACTCCCGGAATGTCCGAACCTTTCCCGTCACGATCCTGGTTACCGTGATGTGGGTCATGTCGAAGATGAATATCCAGAAGATGAGCACGGGGGCCGCGATGTCCATGACGCTGCTCTCGGCCCATTCCCCCTTGATCGCCAGGGCAGCCAGCACAAAGCCCAGGAACGTGCTGCCGGTGTCCCCCAGGAAAATGGCGGCCGGACGCGTCGCCCGGAGGTTGAACGGCAGGAATCCCAGGCAGCTCCCCACGATGGCGGCCGCGAACCATCCCAGAAAGGGCTGGAAGGTCTGCGCCGCCACCAACCCCAGGAAACCCCCGGTGATGATGCTGAGACCGGTTGCCAGCCCGTCCATGCCGTCGAAGAAATTCATGGCATTGGTGATGCCGAGGAGCCAGAGGATGGTCAGGGCCGCGTCTGCCACATTGCCGGCCACGGACCGCGGGAACAAAGTCAGCACCACGCCGGAGCCCATGACCCCGGCCGCCGCCAGGAGCTGCGTCACCAGCTTGAGCCAGGCCGGAGCGCCCCGGGCATCATCCACGATCCCGATCAGCACGAGCAGCGTTCCCCCCGCCATGATGGCCATGACCTGCTGATCCAGGATCGAGTTGGCCAGGATGGAGATCCCGAAGGCCGTATAGATGGCCAGGCCTCCGAGGAGGGGCGTCGGCTCCGTGTGGACTTTTCGCGAGGCCGGGAAGTCGAGCACCTGCAGCAGGGAGGCGATGCGGATGACCAGGGGGGTGAACCCGAAGGAAATGAGTCCCGACACCACGAGAATGTACAGCCAGCGGGCACCCGACATGTGCCACGTGGTCCGGACGCCGGGAAGCAAGAGAGCGCCCGCCAGCCCCAGGCTGAGGAGGCTGATCCACAGCGGGTACCGGGCGATGCCGCCTTGGGCGGGAACCGCGGGCGGCCCGATGGCCGCCCGGCTCCCCGACTGACTCATCCCAGCACCCGCTGGAGGGCGCGGGTCACCAGGGTCTCTTCCCGTGGCGTCAAGGCGGGATACACCGGCACGGACAGTCCATGGCGAAAGGCATGGGCGGCTCCGGGGAATCCGTCGAGTCCCAAGGTCAGGTGGAGGGGTCGGAAGACCGGGGGGCGGGCAGTGACACCCAATCCGGCCAGGCGGCGGGAGGCCGCCGTGGCCGCCGTGGGCACGCCGATGACGAAGCGGTGATAGACGTGGCTGCGTCCGGCGCCGGACGGAGGGAGGGTGATGGGCAGGTCTGCCCATTGGCGGCGGTAGCGTGCGGCGATGGCCGCCCGGCGGGACAGCATGGCGGGCAGCCGGCGCAACTGGCTCCGGCCCAGCGCCGCCTGGAAGTCCGTGAGCTTGTAGTTGAACCGCATCCGGTGCTGCCGGCGTTCGTCGTACTCCCGCCGGTCCCGCATGCGAGCCACGAGGCGCGGGTCGCGACTGAGCAGCATCCCCCCTTCGCCGGTCGTCAGCAATTTGGTCGCGTAGAACGAGACGATGCTGGCGCTTCCGAAGGCACCGACGGGCCGTCCTCGATACCGGGCGCCGAAGGCCTGGGCGCAGTCCTCGATCAGGGGAATGCCGAGGGCGAGGAGACCCTCCAGATCCGCGGGGAGACCGAACTGGTGGGGAACGATGACGGCGCGGGTCCGCCGCGTGAGCCGCCGCCGGACGTCGGCGGGATCCAGGTTATAGGTGGCCGGGTCCACATCCGCCAGACGGGCAGTGGCCCCGACGTACTGCACGGCGTGCAAGGGGGCCACGCAGACATAGCTCGGCAGGATCACCTCATCGCCCGGACCGATGCCCAATCCCAGGAGGGCCAGGTGCAGGGCGGCGGTTCCCGAGCTGACCGCCAGGCCGGGCGGGAGCCCCAAGCACTCGCCAACCTCGGCCTCGAAACCGGCCACCTCGGCCCCCTGCGCCAGGGCCCCGCTTGCGACCACGCGGGCCACGGCCCGCACGTCGGCGGCAGTGATCCAGGGGCGAGAGTGCGGAACACACTCAGGCGACTTGGCAGTCCGGCGATCTGGCAATCGGGGATCCTTTCTAGGCGGTCAGGCAGTCAGGCAATCGGGCACCCAGGCAATCGGGCAACTCGGCGGTCAGGCGATTCGTTCCACACCTCATCCGCAAGCATCTCGGCCAGTCGGTAGATTCGCAGACCCTTAAGACCCTCGGCCATTTCCGCTCCCTCCCATGGATTTTCTTGTCTCCCCCCTGATTGCCCGAGTGCCAGAGTGCCCGATTGCCGGTTGCCAGCCTTCAGGGATTGATATTGATGAACAACCGGAGGGGGATGAAGCCTTCGGCGTTGCGGACGCGGCCCTGGATTCCCCGGAAATGGGCCGAAGACCGGGCGATGTCCAGGATGGACAGTCCCTCGATATTGGTCTTGCCAACCTGGGAGCCGTGGGCCTGGAGGGTGGCGATCTTGTCTTCCAGGACACTGTCCACGTCCACGAAGACGGAGGGGGAGAAGTTCTGGGTGGTGGGTCCCTCGTAGAACAGGACGTTTCGCGTGTACCGGGTGGCGGTGATCGTGGAGGTGGCCAGGTGGCGGTGATCCTGGTGGGTGTCGTCGTGATAGTGGACGAAGATGAAGTCCGGCTGTGCCTCGTGGATCACGCGCTCGACGCGCTGGATGATTTCGCGGTCCAGGGGGATGGCGGTATCGGGGTATCCCCCCCAGAACAGCTTGGAGGCCCGGAGGATTTGGGCAGACTCCTCCTGCTCCCGCCGCCGGATGGCGCCGTCGCCGCCGCCGCTCCCGTCGGTCATCAGCAGCAGGAAGACCTGGTGTCCCTGCCGGGCATACTTGATCAGGCTTCCTCCGCAACCGATTTCGATATCGTCCGGGTGGGCGCCGATGGCCAGGATGCGCATAGGTCACCTCTCTCACGCAGAGACGCAGAAGCGCAGAGGAGAACTACGGCCTATTCCCAATACGACGGACACCATCCCTGATGATCAGTGCACCACAGCCGAGCAAAACTACAGCCTATTCACAATACGGCGGATGCCGTCCTTGATGACTGGCGCCCCAAAGTTGATGAGGGGGCCCAGTCTGTAGTCGAGCAGGCGAAGGTAGGTCAGGAGCTGCTTTGAGTGAACGCGGGAAAGCTCCTCCACGGATTTCAGCTCGACGACGACGCAGTGTTCTACGATCAAGTCTGCTCGAAACCCCTCCTCAAAGCGGATTCCCTCGAACTCGATGGGAACAGGCTTCTGACGCTCGACCTTCAGACCTCGCCTCCCCAACTCATGAGCCAAAACCACCTCGTAGACGGACTCAAGCAATCCCGGCCCGAGTGTGCGGTGGATGTGAAAGGCCGCATCCACGATCGTGCCTGAGATTGAATTGAGATCCATCACCTTCTCTGCGTCTCCGCGTCTCTGCGTGAGACGTCAACGTGGCATTCGAGCGGCGACCAGGAGCGCCCCGATCGGATGATCGGCAGGCTCTCCGGGCCGCAATTGAGGAGCAAATCTATCACTGCCAGGGTGGAAACGAAAGGCGGATATCGCTGGGGGTACTCGGGATGCCGGTAGGCCTGGACCTGGATGGCAATGCCTGCCTGGCTGAAGCGGCTGACGTCCATGTAGGATGGGCCGGTCGGACCGGCGAGATACGTGGTGCCGCCCACCGCGCGGCAGAGGTCGATCAGGCGTCCGGTGGGGTCCTCCTGCGCCTGCAGGCTGGAGGCCAGGATACGGGGGGTTGTGATGCCCAGGTGCTGGCAGAGCACGTCCGTGACGGCGACGTTCAGCTCGCTCAGGCGGGCCCAGGGCCGCTCCAGCAGGGCCTGGAGGGCCGGCCCGAGGGGATCCCAAAACGGTGCCCGGCCGTAGTGCAGGCGGAGGGCCTGGCAGTGTTTGCGCTGCCAGTCCGTCCGGGGATTGATCTCCACCCGGTCAATCCGTTCGGGAAAGCGGTCGATGATGGGCACGGTCAACCATTGCCAGCCGTCCTTGGTGCGAATGCGGTTGCGGTTCTGCCACTCGTGCTTCGTGAACTGGACCGTGTCCAGGAGGATGAAGACATCGGCCGAGTCCAGCTTGTCGAAGTACCCCAGCCAGGGAAGGTAGTGCGGTTGATGGATGGCGACCTTCACGGGCTGCCTCCGCGCCCCGTCCTGACAAAGATCGGGTTGCTCAGGATCTGGTGCCCGCCCGGACCGCGGACCTCCAGGCGATAGAACAGACTGGTCTCCGCCGGGAGGTCGGATTCACTCCATTGGAGGGTGACGGGGGTCTCCCCGCGCCCCGAGTGGACCACGCTGCCGTTCCGCACCAGGAGCGTCTGGATCCCGATCCGCCGTTCCCCCGTGGCACGGATCACGGCGCGCACCTCGGGCCTGTCGCCGGCACGCAGCGCCAGCCGATCGCCCGCCTCGGCGGCGGGGTGGTCGGGGAGAATCACCTGGAACTGGTCGAGGGCCAGGCCAATCTCCGGGGTGCGCTGCAGGGCATAGAAGCGTCCCTTGCGCAGGGCTTCGAGAAGCGCGGCCGGGTCCTTGCGGTCCACCAGGAAGACCGTTTGGACGTCGCCGAATCGCTTGCCCGCCTGCCCTTCGCGATGGTAGGCCGCCTCGCCGATCGCCCAGGCAGGAACAGCCCGACGGCCACTGAGATAATCGGCCAGGAGCCGGTCCCACCCCCCGCCGGGCTGGGTGAACGTCGTGGTGTCCTCGTAGACGCCGCCGAAGGCGGTGAACCGATCCGTCCGGAGGAGATCGGACGGGTAGGGATCGGTGTGGATCGTCGCCTGCATCCGTGCCACGGTGACCAATTGGTGATCCCGCGCCTCGGGCATGGACCAGACCGCCAGGCCGCCCCGCGCGGCGACGAAATCAATCACCGCCTGGTGCGGCCGCAGCCCCGCCTCCGAATCATACGGGGAGACCGGGGGCGTGCGAAAGGGAAAGTTGTTCGCCAGCAGGGCTGCCCCGATCGTCAGGCAGAGGACGCCGCAGCCTGTGAACCGGCGCTCCACGGTGAACTTGACGTGCTGGAGGCGAACGAGTCGCCTGCGCCGAACCCGGAGCAGCCACACCCCCGGCACCGCCAGTGTGACGGGGGAGAGGAGCCACAGGCTTCCAAGACCCCAATGGGCGGCGTTGGCGTTTCCGACGACGGGGAGGTCCCGGTAATCCTCGGGCCGATTCAGGCCGAGGACCAGGATGTTCTTCTGCCCGTTATACATCGTCAGCGTGCCCTGGAACAGGTTGCCCGTCCAATAATAGTGCGGGATCACCTCCGCGCCGGGAATGAGGACCACATCCTGCTGGCGGGCATTGGCGGCCCGGACTGCATCCAGGAACGGTTCGGGTCCCTGGCTCATGAGCGAGGGGTATTCCACCCGGTAGCGCAGGAGGTTCCGGAGAGGGGGCAGCCCGTATTCAAAGCGCTGCAGGTGATTCTCGGTCAGGAAGATGGCATCGACCCCCACGACGCGCGCACGGGCCACCAGTCCGTCGAGGGTGAAATCGCCGGAGCTCCACGTGGTGTGCGCGTGCACGACGGCGGGGATCGGGCGCAGGGGGCCGGCAGCGTGAAGCGGTGTGGCCGCCAGCATGACCAGACCCATCGCCAGCCCCAGATATGCGACTCTCCGTCCGGTCCGGCGTCCTAACCCCCATTCGAAATTCCTTGGCGACCTTGGCGTCATGGCGGTTCAAGTGTTTTTTCGGATCAGGGCTAACAGCGGGCTACCTGGAGCGGCCATCGGCCGTCACCTCTCGGTACACCTTGGCCAGGGCATCCAACATGGCCTGGGCGCTGTAGCGCGGGGCGCGGCGGCGTCCCGCCTCTCCCAGGGCGGCGGCCCGGGCCGGATCCTGAAGCAACGTGCCGATGGCCTCGGCCAGGGCCGCCGAATCGCGGGCCGGCACCAGCAGTCCCGCCTCCCCGTCGCCCAGGAGTTCGGCCACCCCGCCCACCCGCGTGGCCACGATCGGCTTTCCCAGGGCCATGGCCATGACCAGGACCCTCCCCATGCCCTCGTTGAGGGACGGAAGCGCCACGATATCCATTCCGGCCATGATCGAGGGAACGTCCTCGCGGAAGCCGGCGAAGGTGATCCGATCCCCAAGACGGAGCGCGCCCGCCTGCGCCTCGAGCGCCGCCCGCGTCTCGCCGTCACCGACCAGGAGGAACCGGGCCTCGGGGCATCGTTGAAGAATCTGCGGAACGGCGTCGATCAGATAGTTGAGACCTTTGATCGGGGTGAGGCGTGCGATGACGCCGATCACCGGCCCCCCCGATACCAGGCGCACCGGCATGGCGGCCTGGACGCCGTCGAGGTCCACCCCGCTGGGGATCGTCACGAACTGCTCCGGACGTCCGATCCCGTGCCGCAGGTGATCGCGCGCCTCCGCGTCGCTGAGCGTGATGATGCGGTCCGTGAAGCGGGCCGCCACCCGTTCCAGCGCCAGGAAGACGCGGGTCGTGACCGGGGAGAAGTAGCCCTCGAAGATGTGGCCGTGCGGAGTATGCAGGATGTGGGGGACCCCCGCAGCCCGGGCGGCGACGCGGCCCAGGAAGCCGGCCTTGGAGGAGTGGGTGTGGACGATGTCGGGCGGCACCCGGCGGAGGACCCGCCGCAACTGCCAGAGGGCCCGGCAGTCCGCCACCGGACTCACGAGGCGGCGGAGGTGCGGCACCTGGATCCACGCCACGCCGGCCCGCGAGAGGGTCTCGGAGAGTCCCGGCGGAGGATCCGCCGTCGCCCCCGACACGATGCTCCCGGTGAACTCCGCCCCGGGCATCCGGGTCGCGGAGATCACGGTGTTCTCCGTGGATCCCCCCACGTCCAGGCGGGTGATGATGTGGACGATACGGACCACGCTCAGCCTCTGCTCTCCGGTTCGGCGAATGCCAGCAGGGATGGGGCACACAGGAGATGGCCGGCCGTGAGGGCCGCGACGGTGCCCGCCAAGGTTCGTCCCACGGCGGTGAGGCCCGCCAGCCCCAGACGCGTGACGCCCCCGCGCGGGGAGAGCCAATCGGCCCCGCTGATCGGGGCGTTGTGGATGTGGACGAGCCCGAAGCCAGCCGTCCTCAGCAGGCAAGCCAGGGCACGGGCGTTCAAGTTGAACGGGTGGAAGATCACCAGGGCATGCAGGCGGTGCGCCAGTCGGGACGGGGTATGCCGGATCATCTCCCAGACAGCACGGTGAAAGGCCCCGTTGGGGATCCGAACCACCAGGAGCCCTTTCGCCCCAAGAACTCTGCGCACGGCTCCCAGCAAGGCGACCGGATTCGGCGCCTGGTCGAGGACGTTGATCAGGGTGACCACATCGAATGCCCCTTCGGGCAAGTCGGCGTCCTCCAACGGCACGGCCTTCACCTTCAGGCCGTAGCGGGCCTGGGCCACACGGCAGGCTTCGATGCAGGGATCCACGCCGGCGATATCCCAGCCGATGGTACGGGCCATGGCCAGCAGGTGGCCCGCGCCGCAACCCACGTCCAGCCAGCGGCCGGGGGGCCGTCGGGGAATTCTTCCGAGAAGGCTGCGGAGCATGTCCAGGCGCTGCGCGCTGGCCTCCGACGCGCCGAAGTGCCCGAAGTAACGGTTCCGGTAGAAGGCCTCCTGCTCGACGGGGTCGGGCTGGGGGCTGGCGACATCGGCACCGCATCCCCGGCAATGGGCGAAAAACGCAGCGTCCACGCTGAAGCCACGGGCCAGATCAACCCCGGCTCCGCACAGGGGGCAAGGGTCTGGCGGGACACCGGGGGCATCGTGTGGGGGCACGCTGACGGATCCAACCAAGGGTTTACCAAACATGCTGACGCCATCGGTGCGCCCGTCGCATCCCCGCCGGGCGGTGGGCGGCCATCCGCATCGTCCTGGTCTGTGGCAGACGGATCGCGCTGCCCAGACCGTTGCCAGCTTCCCCACGCGGGAGCCGGACCGGGGGCCTTTGGGGGGGCTCCCCCGTCCCTCGCTTGTCCGTGGGGAAGGTGGCGCGGGTAATGATGTGGATCACGCGGATCATGGGGTCAGACCTGCCGCTCTGGGCAGCGGCGCTGCAACCCGCGCTAGGTCCCTCAGAACAGCTTCAAGGCGGTCGATCGACATGTCCCAGGTGTAGTGAGTCTCCGCGTGTAGGCGGCACGCTTGCCGAAGGTGCAGACCTGGCGCCAGGTCAGGACTCCTTGATTCGAAAAAGTGGCGGAGGCCTTCGGCCATGGCCTCGGCTGTGGCGTCACGGAAGAGGAGCGAGGGGTCCAGGGGACCCAAGATTTCCGGTGTCGCCCCAACGGGAGTCCCGAGGATGGGGGTGCCGCAGGCCAGCGCCTCCACCGTGATCAGACCGAATCCCTCGAGTTGGCGGGTGGGCAACACGAAGACGTCTGCCGCTTGACAATAGAGAGGCAAATGCGCCTCGGAGACATATCCCAGGAACCGCACGTGGCCCTGGAGGTCCAGGGAGGCGCTGAGCGATTCCAGTTCGTTTCGGAGAGAGCCCGAACCCCCGATCAGGAGCAGAAACTCCGGGACATGCCGGCGCAGGATATCCAGGGCCCGGAGCAGATTATCCAGGCCCATCCGCGACTCGAGATTCCGCACCGTCAGGAGCAGGGACGATCCCACTGGGAGACCGAGCATCCTGCGTATTGCGTGGCGATCCCCCGCAGGCTGGAATCGTTCAGGGTCCACGCCGCCTGCAATCTTGATTATCCGGTCCGACGGGATGCTGCGGTACAGCCCCCAGAGCTGATCAGCGGAGAAGCGGCTCAGGACGTGGATGCGCGTCGCCCGCTTCAGGCACGCCCTCTCGATGGCCCAGAGCATGAGCTGGATGGCCCGGCCGATGGGACCGGAGCGATGGTAGGGCGTCATCCCGGTGCGGCACATGTACTCCATCGGAGCGGGAGAGAGGAAGGTGTAGAGGCATGGAAGATCCCTGGCCGGATGCGATCGCAAGGCGCCAAAGCCGGAAAACGGCTGGTACAGGTGCAAGATGTCGGCGCCTTCTTCCGCCAGGAGCCGGGTGACACTTCGGCTAGCCTGGAGGATGGAGCTGAGGCAGAAGCGGAGTGGGGAGCGACGATCCACTGGAAAATGGCTGATCGGGACCCCTTCCCGTTCGACCGCATAGGTTACCCCATCCCCAGGAGAGCGGCTGAGGATGCGGATCCGGTGGCCGCGCTTGACCAGTCGGGAGGACTGCTCCCACAGAACCCGCTCCCCGCCGCCCGCGATGGCAAGGGGCGAGACATCGGAGATCATGAGGACGCGGAGGGCAGGGGTCATCGGTGGCTCACCTCAGCGTCCAGGGTCCGCTCATGTCCAGGTACTGGCGCATCCACAGCTCGGCCATCATGAGGGTCCACAGGCGATCGCTGTGGGATCGGATCCCGGCCAGGTGCTCCCGCTTCAGGCTCTCCACCGCCTCGGGGACGAACAGGCCTCGGGTCCGGACCCGCTCCGGGGAA
>JACQVO010000118.1 GCA_016209725.1 Candidatus Methylomirabilota bacterium
ATGTTCGTCATCGGGGGCCTGAGCGGCGTCTTCATGGCCTCCACGCCGGTGGACATCTTCATCCACGACACCTACTACATCGTGGCGCACATCCATTACGTGGTCTTCGGCGGCAGCGTGTTTGGCATCTTCGCCGCTATCAGCTACTGGTTTCCGAAGATGTTCGGCCGCTTGATGAACGAGACGCTGGGCAAGATCCATTTCTGGCTCACCTTTGTCGCCTTCAATGGCACGTTCTTTCCGATGCACATCCTGGGCGTGGGCGGGCATATGCGGCGGATCTACAATCCGTTGCAGTATGAGTTCCTGAAGCCGCTGCAGCCGATCAACGTCTTCATCACCATCAGCGCCCTCGTGCTGGGGGCCGCCCAGCTCATCCTGGTGGTCAATTTCTTCTGGAGCCTGTTCGCCGGGAAGCGGGCAGAGCGGAATCCCTGGCAGGCCAACACCCTGGAGTGGACGGTCCCCTCGCCGCCGCCCCATGGGAACTTCGAGACCATCCCGGTCGTCCACGGCGGCCCCTACGAGTACAGCCCGCCGGGGGTCCCCGAGGATTACCTCCCCCAAACCCAACCCAGGGTGCCGCATCTCGCGGCCGCGCACTAAGGAGCTGGCCTGTGTCGGAATCGGAGTCTTTCCAGCGGAGCGACCTGGGCGCCAAGAGCCCATGGCCGCACCGGCTGGCCATTCTGACTGCCGGAGCGACCTTCCTGCTGATCCTGGCGGGTGGCCTGGTCACGAATACAGGGGCCGGGCTGGCGGTGCCGGACTGGCCGACGACTTTCGGCTACAACATGTTCCTGTACCCCTGGTCGAAGATGGTGGGGGGCATATTCTTTGAGCACAGCCACCGGCTGATCGGGTCCGTGGTTGGGCTGCTGACCCTAGCCCTGGCCCTGGTGCTGTGGGCGGTGGAGCCGCGGCGCTGGCTCCGCTGGTTGGGATGCCTGGCGCTGGGTGGCGTGATAATCCAGGGGGTCCTGGGCGGCCTTCGCGTCGTCCTGCTCCAGGAGAGTCTGGCCATCGTCCATGGTGCCCTGGCCCAGGCATTCTTCGGACTTATGGCAAGCGTGGCCCTCTTCACCTCCCGGGAGTGGAACGAAGTGCCCGCCCCGCTCCGGGGGGAGGGGACCGGCCGGCTCTTCCGGCTCTCGGCCTTCACGACGGGAGTGATCTACCTCCAACTCGTGGTCGGGGCATTGCTGACGCACGTGGGCGCGAGACTCGACGCCCATCTGGCGCTGGCAGGCCTGATCGCCATTCTGGTGCCGCGGCTGGGGACCCGGATCTTCGCGCGGCATGCCGATCAGCCCCGGCTCGTTCGCCCTGCTGTCGTCCTCTGCGGCCTGCTGGTCTTGCAGGTCCTGTTGGGCCTGGGCTCCTACGTGCACCGGTTCACCAGCGTTGAACTCCCGGTGGTCTCCACGCTCGGGCTGGCCCTCCCGGTGACCCATCGGCTCGTCGGGGGGCTGCTCTTGGCCACCAGCCTCGTCCTCGCCCTGCGGGTGCATCGGTTGCGGGGAGCGAGCAAAGCGGTCGCGCGCCACGGCGAGCTTCCGGGGAGGAGGGTGCCCGCATGAGCCTCCGGGCGGTGGCGGTGAGCGCCTCGCGGCTGCGAGCCCAGGGGCGGCTGGCGGACTTCCTGATGTTGACGAAGCCGCGGGTGGTCCTGATGGTCCTGGTCACCACGGCCGTCGGGTACTATGTCGGGTCAACGGGAGTGCTGGACGGGCTGCGGTTGCTGCAGACGCTCTTCGGCACGGCGCTGGCCGCAGGCGGGACCATCGCCTTGAACCAGTACCTGGAGCGGGACGGGGATGCCTTGATGGAGCGCACGCGGCATCGCCCGTTGCCCGGTGGGAGGATCGAGCCCAACCAGGCATTGATCTTCGGGGTGGCCATCACCGTCGGCGGGCTCGCCTACCAGGCGGTGACCGTGGATCGGCTGACCGCCCTGGTGACCGCCCTCACGGCGGGGAGCTACCTGTTCCTGTACACCCCCCTGAAGCGGAAGACCTCCCTCTGCACGATCCCGGGTGCCATCTCCGGTGCCCTGCCGCCGGTGATCGGGTGGGTGGCGACCCGGAGCGAGTTCGGCCCGGGCGCCTGGGTGCTCTTCGCCATCCTGTTCCTCTGGCAGATTCCCCATTCCCTCGGGATCGCCTGGCTGTACCGGGAGGATTATGCCCGGGCGGGCATCCGGCTGCTTCCCGTGGTGGAGCCGGAGGGGTACAGCACCGCGCGGCAGGTGGTGAGCAATTGTCTGGCGCTTCTGGCCGTGGGCCTGTTGCCGACTCTGATCGGCCTCACGGGATCGATCTATTTCCTCGGGGCCCTGGCGCTGGGGACGGGTTTTCTGGGGTGCGGGGTGGTCCTGGCGGTCTCCCGTTCGGTCGGGAACGCGCGACGCCTGGTCTTCGCGTCGCTCGTCTACCTGCCGGCGTTGCTTCTGCTGATGGCCCTCAATAAGGTGCCGTTCTGACGGGGGTTGGCAGGGGGCGAGGCGCTCCGGAGGGTCGCGAGATGGCACGCGGAACTGTCGCAAGCCCCGCCTTGGGGGAGCCGAGACAGCCCCTGGCCGAGGTGCCTCCGGCCGCCCTCCCCAGCGGGGACGAGAGGGTCCCCCCACGGCTCGACGAGGGAGATTCCCCGTCAT
This sequence comes from Candidatus Methylomirabilota bacterium, assembly GCA_016209725.1. Taxonomy (GTDB): domain Bacteria; phylum Methylomirabilota; class Methylomirabilia; order Methylomirabilales; family 2-02-FULL-66-22; genus 2-02-FULL-66-22. The sequence goes on from JACQVO010000118.1 coordinate 2,657, forward strand.
GGCCTCCGCACCGGAAGGAGCCGTTCATCAGCAATGCCCGCCTGGGCATGCTGATGTTCCTGGCCTTCGAGACGATGTTCTTCGGCGGGCTGCTGGGGGCCTTCCTGGTCTTCCGGCTGTCCAGTCTGCACTGGCCCCCGCCCGGCCAGCCCTATCTGCCGGGCGTCGTCACCTGGATCAACTCCGGCATCCTGCTGGGGAGCAGCTTTACGATGCGGCGGGCCCTGCGCGCGATCCGGGCCGGGGACCACGCGGGAGTCGTGAATGGCCTGGGGATCACGGCGCTGCTCGGCACGATCTTCCTGGTTGTGCAGGGAACGGAGTGGGTCCGCCTCGTGCACTTCGGGCTGACCCTGTCGAGTGGGACCTACGGGTCCATTTTCTACACGCTGATCGGGTGCCACGGCGTCCATGTCCTCGGTGCGGTCTTCTGGCTGCTGGTCGTTCTGCTGCAGGCGGTCGGGTGCCGGTTCACGGCGCGGGAACACGTGGCGGTCCAGCTCTGCGGCATGTACTGGTATTTCGTGGTCGGCCTGTGGCCGGTCCTCTTCACCCTCGTCTACCTCTCCTGAGTCTCCGATTCGGCCGTCAATGGGCGCGGGCCGGAGGGGATGGCTCTATGGGGGCGTTGCTGTGAAGCTCGGCCGTGCAGTCTTTGCCGTGAGCCTAGCGGGCCTCACATGGCTCGTCCCGGCGGTAGCCCAGGCCTGCGCCGTGTGCGGCACCGGTCCCGGGGTTCCCGGGGACCCAACGGCCCGGGGGTTCTACTGGGGCATCCTGTTCCTGATGGCCTTGCCGTTCACCGTCTTCGGCGCTGTGGCGGGATGGCTTCTCTACCGGTACTGGCGGGCGTCCGGCCAAAGCTGGCGGAGTCTCTGGGTCGGCTGTCTCGCCTGGACACACAAGGAGAGCGGACAGTGAGTGAGGTGGTTGCGCTGCACCCGGGCCTGGAGCCCGCGGAATCTCCCCTCACTCCCGAGAGCTGGGGGAAGCTGGGGATGTGGATCTTTCTCGCCGCCGACGCCATGTCCTTCGGCGCCCTGCTGGCCGGGTACGGCGCCCTGCGCTTCGGGAGTGGCGACTGGCCGGTTCCCTCCCATGTCCTCGGGGTGGGCCTGACGGCCTTCATGACCTTCCTCCTGATCTGCAGCAGCGTGACCATGGTGCTGGCCCTGGCGGCGATCCAGCGGGGGGACATGACGGGCCTCAAGAAGTTCCTTGCGCTGACCGTCCTGGGGGGATTGATGTTCCTGGGGATGCAGGCCTACGAGTGGACGCACCTGATCGAGCGTGGCCTGACCCTATCCGGCAATCCCTTTGGAGCCTCGCTCTTCGGGACCACCTTCTTCATCATCACCGGGTTTCACGGGGCCCACGTGACGGGTGGGGTGATCTATCTCTCGTGCTACCTGATCCGCGGCCTGCTGGGCCGCCTGCACCAGGGCGATGCCAACCAAATCGAGATCGCGGCCCTGTACTGGCACTTCGTGGACCTGGTCTGGATCCTGGTGTTCACATTCGTCTATCTGCTGTAGATCGATCGGGGCGGGAAAACGAGACCCGGTAGTCCAGGCTGGTTAGAAAGGTCCACGACCCATCCAGGAGGATGGGTGCCCGAGGAAGGCGTGAAGTGGGGGCACGAGACGTACTGCAGTTCGTACGTCGCAGTGCCACAACGAGCGCCTGACGCAGCAGATGGGCCTTTCTGGCCAGCCTGCCGGAGCGGGGGAGAGCGATGGCGACTACTCACAAGCAGCCAAACTACATCGGCGTCTTCTGGTGGCTCCTGGTCTTGACCATCCTCGAGGTGGGCGTGATCTTCCTGCCCATGGCCAGGTTCCTCATCGCGATCCTGCTGGTGGGGATGGCCCTGACCAAGGCCTCGCTCGTTGCCATGTATTACATGCACCTGAAGTTCGAGCGGACCACTCTGGGGCTCATCGCCGTGACCCCGCTCCTGCTCTGCGTGCTCCTGGTGTTCGCGCTTCTGCCCGATCATTCCGCCACCCCCCACCTGACCGGTGCGGGCCCCACCACGACCACGGCACCCAGTTCCCACTGATCCCGGCAGGTCACAGGTCGGCCGTGCGCGGGAAGCCGGACAAAGTCCGACCGGCCGTGCCAGCATCTCTATATGTACGCCTTCGGGCGCGAAGGTGTAGGGCCGCGGACTCGCACTACCGGACCCGGCCTTCCTGTGATAGATTGAGCGCGGTCAAGAAGCGGTCCGCGAGGGAATAGCCAGCCGTTCGCGGACCCGGAGGACAGGGGGCCATTCGATCGTGGCACGAATTGCTGCAGCCATCTCAACTCTCGCCGTAGAGGTGGAAGGCCTGCATCACCTCTACGGCTTCCGGGAGGCGCTGGCAGGCGTCAGCCTGGCCGTTTCCCGAGGCGAGATCTTTGGCCTCCTGGGACCCAACGGCGGGGGCAAGACGACCCTGTTCAAGATCCTCTCCACCCTCCTGCCGGCCACCGGGGGAACCGTCCGTGTGTTCGACCACGATCTCCGGCGAGAGCCGGATGCCATCCGCAGGCACCTGGGGGTGGTATTTCAGCACCCCAGCCTGGACCGAAAGCTCACCGTGATGGAGAACCTCCGCCATCACGGACGTCTCTACGGGTTGCACGGGTCGGCGCTCGAGAGCCGGGCACGGGGGCTCTTGGACCGGCTGGGCCTGGGCGACCGCGCCGACGACCGGGTGGAGACACTCTCCGGCGGCCTGCAGCGGAGGACGGAACTGGCGAAGGCGCTGGTGCACCGGCCCGACCTCCTGCTGTTGGACGAGCCGAGCAGCGGCCTGGATCCCGGCGCCCGTCGGGACTTCACCAACTATCTTGGGCAACTCCGGGAACAGGATGGCGTGACCGTCGTGCTGACGACCCACATCCTGGACGAGGCCGAGCGGTGCGACCGGGTGGGGATCCTCCACCAGGGAAAGCTGGTGGCGCTGGGGACCCCGGATGAGTTGAAAGGGCGTCTCGGCGGAGACGTGGTCGTCGTCCAATCCCCGAACCCCCGACAGTTGCAGGTGAAGGTCCGCGAGCGCTTCGGGTGCGAGGCCGTCCTGGTTGACGGGAGCCTCCGCGTCGAGCGTCCCCGTGGGCACGAGTTCGTCCGCGAGGTCGTGGAGGCCTTCCCCGGCGAGGTCCAGTCGGTGACCTTTGGCAAGCCCACGCTGGAGGATGTCTTCATCCACCTGACCGGCCGCCGCCTGTGGGCTGAAGAAGCGAACGGGGGAGCCGCCGCATGAGGGGGATCGTCCTTCCGGTGATGACGCTCTGCTGGCGTGAGGTGGTCCGGTTCCGCCGCCAGCGAAGCCGTCTGGTGGGCGCCTTCGTCCAGCCCCTGGTCTTTTGGCTGCTGCTGGGCGGAGGGCTGCGGGCGTCTTTCCAGCCGCCCGGGGCGCCTCCCGGCACGAGCTATGTGGAGTACGTGTATCCCGGCATCATCGCCATGGTTCTCCTCTTCACCGCCATCTTCGCCACCATCTCCGTGATCGAGGACCGCCGCGAGGGATTCCTGCAGGGTGTCCTGGTGGCTCCGGTGTCTCGGTCCAGCATCGTGCTGGGTCAGGCGCTCGGGGGCACCCTCCTGGCCCTGGTGCAGGGGATCCTCTTCCTCCTCCTGGCTCCGGCGGCGGGTCTGTCCTTGAGCGTGGCCTCGGTCCTCTGGGTGGTGGCCGTCATGTTCCTGGTCTCCTTCGCACTGACCAGCCTCGGGCTGGTCATCGCGTGGCGTCTGGATTCCACGCAGGGCTTCCACGCCATCATGAATTTGATCCTGCTGCCCATGTGGGTGCTCTCCGGCGCCTTCTTCCCCATCACCGGG
>JACQVO010000122.1 GCA_016209725.1 Candidatus Methylomirabilota bacterium
ATCTTCGACTGGCGGGGGCTAGGCGCTCCCAAGGGCACGCCACCCGACATCCTGAAGGTGCTCCGCGAGGGGTTCAAGAAGGCGACCGAGGATCCGGATTACATCACGCTGATGGACAAGGTGACCCTGCCGCGGACCTACATGGACTACGACAAGTTCGGGGAGTTCCTGGCCGGGATGGAGAAGAGCCTGGAGCCGACCCTGGAGATGATAGGTCTGCTGAAGAAGAAGTAGGGATCATCCGGAGGGAGTGCGACACGCCGGCGGCCGCATGGGCCGCCGGCGTGTCGTGACCGCCTGCATCGGAGTGAGTATGCCGCCCGTTTCGATGAAGAAAGTGGACATCATCGCCGCCCTCCTCCTCCTGCCCGTCTGCCTGTACGTCCTTTACGAATCCGGAAGGTGGCCCCTCCTCCCCGACCTGGGCAACCCCGCCTGGATCCCCCGCGGGGTCGCCGTCTGCCTGCTACTGGCGGCAGGCCTCCTGCTCGTCCGGGCGCTCCAGGGTCGCTCGCTCACGCTGCCGAGCCGCCTCACGGGTGCGGACCGGGCCCGGGTCCTGTGGGTGGCCGTCCTGACGGGCGGCTATGTCATCCTCCTGGAGCGCCTGGGGTTCATCGCGACGACCGCGCCCTTCCTGTTCGGCTTCGGCTTGGTCCTGAGAGAGCGGCGGTGGGTGCGCCTCCTGCTTTTCGCCACGGTCGTCCCGATAGCGGTGTATCTCCTCTTCGACACGGCGCTCCACGTGCCGCTCCCGCGCGGTTGGTTCCGCTAATGTACTGACTCAGACATGGTTTTACAGGGAACCCGTTCGGGCTGAGCTTGTCGAAGCCGGGATTCCGCACCCTTCGACGGGCTCAGGGCGAACGGAGTTGTAAAGGAATTTGGGAGTCACTACACTCGCGGGAATAAGTGGGTTACACATATGATTGATCTCGGTCTCTTGCTGCGCGGGTTTGGCACGGTCCTCTCCGGGTACAACTTCGTGGCGCTCGTCCTGGGCTCCTTCTTCGGGATCATCATCGGGGCCATCCCCGGCCTCACCGCCACCATGGGGATCGCGCTCCTGGTGCCGTTCACCTTCGGCATGACCCCGATCACCGGGATCGTGATGCTCCTCGGGATCTACACGGGGGCCATCTACGGCGGGGGCATCGCCTCCATCCTGATCAAGACGCCGGGCACGCCGGCGGCCATGGCCACGGTCTTTGACGGCTACCCGATGGCACAGAAGGGACTGGCGGGGAAAGCCATTGGCATCGCCACGATCTCTTCGGGCGTGGGCGGGACGTTCACAGCCATCTGCCTGGCCTTTTTTGCGCCGATCTTGGCGAACTTCGCCCTCCGCTTCTCCGCCCCCGAGTATTTCGCCCTGGCCAGCTTCGGCCTGGCGGTGACCATCACCCTGTCGGGCCGCTCACCAGTAAAGGGGTTCATTTCGGGGACGCTCGGGTTGCTGGTGGCCATGGTTGGCTTGGACCCCATGGGGGGCTTCCAGCGGTTCACCTTCGGCTTCCCCGAGCTCACGGGCGGGGTCTCCTTCGTGCCGATGCTCATCGGCCTCTTTGCCCTGTCCGAAGTCTTCCGCCAGGTGGAGGTCATCCTCACGGCACCCCGGGTCTCCGCGGTGCTCAAGAACATCGTCCCGACGCTCAAGGACGTGAAGGAGTGCCTGCCGGCGTACCTTCGCGCCTGCCCCATCGGCCTGATCGTCGGCATCACGCCGGCCATCGGGGCGGACACCTCCGCCTTCCTGAGCTATGCCGAGACCAAGCGGGCCTCCAAGCACCCGGAGCGGTTCGGCACCGGCGTCCCCGAGGGGGTGGCCGCGGCCCAGTGCGGTGAGAACGCCAGCACCGGGGGAGACGTGCTGCCCATGATCACCCTGGGCATCCCTGGCGACGCAGCGACGGCCGTCCTCATGGGGGCCCTGACCATCCACAATCTGCAACCCGGCCCCATGCTCTTCCGAGCCCATCCGGAGGTGGTGCACGAAATCTTTGCCGGCATGATCCTGGCGAACGTCACCTTCGTGGTGCTGGGCCTCTTCTTCGCCCGGTTCTTCGCGCAGGTGATCAATATAGACCGGAAATACCTCATCCCCCTCATCTTCATCTGTTGCCTGGTCGGGGCCTACGCCATAAACAACGTCTTGTACGACCTCATCACCTGCGCCGTCTTCGGCTTCGTCGGCTACGTCATGATCCGGTACGACTTTCCGGTGGCGCCGATGGTCCTGGCCCAGATCCTGGGGGGCATGATGGAATCGAACTTTCGCCGATCGCTGGTCATGTCCCGCGGAGACCCCATGATCTTCCTCACGCGGCCGATCACCGTCATCATCCTTGTCCTGGCGGCCTTTACCACCGTCGTGGCGGTGCGCCGCCAGCGGCAGGCCTTGCACATGGAGGAGAAGTTGGCGGCAGACGTAGCGGCGGCAGCATCGCGCGAGGTTGCGCAGGAGTAGAGGCGAGCCGCGATCGGGCAATCCGCAATTCGGGAGATCTCGTGCGGGTCCAACCAGATCGCCTGATTGCCAAATTGCCAGATTACCCAGAGGAACACGCGGATGAAGCTCGTGACCTTTACCGTGGCGGGGCGGGATCGGGTTGGGGCCGTGGTGGAGACGCACGTGGTCGATCTTGGCGCGGCCTACGCCGGCCTCTTGGCGGCGGGTAGGGATCCCGAAGCCGCCGCGTCCGCCGATCGGATCCTGCCGGCCGACATGCTCGGATTCATCCGCGGCGGGGCCGATGCCGTGACCGCGGCCCGTGGGGCGTTGCGGTTCGTACGGGAGCGCGGGTTCGACGTTCCGGGGGCCGTATTCCCTCGGGATCGCGTCCGGCTGCGGGCGCCGGTCCCCCGGCCGCCCAAGATCATCTGCACCGGGACCAACTATGAGGACTACCGGCAGGTCATCGGTCTCCCCAAGTCCCCCGTCCCCCTGATCTTCCTCAAAGCCCCGTCCTGCGTGGTGGGGCCGGACGATCCGGTGCAGATCCCCGAGGGCTACGGGGAGGTCTACCACGAGTACGAGTTCTCCTGCGTGATCGGGAAGCGCTGCAAGGGGGTCCCGAAGGAGCGGGCGGCCGACGTGATCTTCGGCTATACGATCTTCGATGACATCACCGGCCGGGCACTGGAGGCGAAGAGTCGGGAGTTCCAGCCCTGGGGAAAATCCATGGACACCTATGGTCCCATGGGGCCCTGGATCGTCACCCCCGAGGAGATGCCGCCGGATCTGTACGGGCTCCGCATCCTGCGGCGGCGCAACGGCAAGGTCGAGGCCGAGTCCAACACGTCCAACATGATCTTCCGCTTCGACGACATCGTCGCTTTCGCGTCCACCTTCTGGACGCTGGAGCCGGGGGACCTCATCACCACTGCCAGCCCCATGGCCGGTCCCATCTCCCCGGGGGATGTCATCGAGTCGGAGATCGAGGGGATCGGCGTCCTGCGGAACCCGGTGGAATCGGTGAAGGTGGATCCTGTCTATGCCCAGCGCGTCGGGTTGTGAGGGGGCGGCCCCCGGCGCAGGCACCCAGCCCAAGGTCCTTTGCGGGCGCTTCTGTTACAGGTGCCGGGTCAGGAACGCAAGGTTGGCGGGGTCCGGCTTCAGATCGCCCGCCTCCAGCCGCTTGGTGATTTCGACGACGGCCTCGTTCATCGGCGTGGGTACGCCGACCTCTTTACCCTTGCGAACCACATAGCCGTTCAGATAGTCCACCTCGGTGCGGCGGCCCTTCAGCACGTCCTGGAGGAGCGAGGGTCGCCCGGCCCCGAGGTTGCGACCGCCCTCCACCCACTTGGTGCGCAATTCCTCCAGGCCCGCCCCGCGGGCCGCTTCCAGGTACGCCTTCGCGGGGATGCCGCCCACCGGCTCCACCTGCACGCCCAGCGCCGCCGCCACGGCGAGCGCCTCACCCGCAATCTTGAGGGTGATGGAGAAGACCTCTGCGCTGGCGCGCATCTCACTACTGCCCATGCCCGTGACGCCGGCAATGGCGTTGGCCATGCTGTTGACGGTGAGCTTGGCCCAGCGGTCGCCCCACAGATTGGCCGTGGCGTGGGTCGGGCCCGCTGGGGTGAGCACCTTGATCAACTCCTGCACGCGGGGCGTCACCATGCCGTTCAGCTCGCCCACAGCGAAGGAGGGCCGGGACGGCGCGCTGGTACGGATGACATGGCCCGGCTCGTATAGGCCAGCGCCTAACGTCACGACACAGCCGATGACCCGCGTGTAGCCGATGACGGGGGCCACCCAGTCCTCGTTTATGCTGTTCTGGGCGGGGAGAAGGACGCCGGTCGGCTTCAGGTAGGGATGGATGAACTTCGCCGCCCAGACGCTGTCGTAGGACTTCACCGCCAGGAAGACAGCATCGAACTGCTCACGGAGGGTGCACACGTCCGCCAGGTGGACGGCCTTCACCCTGACCGTGAACTCCTCGTCCTGGGCGGTGACTTTCAGCCCGTGGTGTTTCATCTCCTCCACGTGGGCGGGCCACATGTCAATCAGCGTGATGTCACGTCCTGCGCGGGTGAGATAGGCGCCAATGTTACTCCCGATGGCCCCAACGCCCAGCACCGCCAGCTTCTCGAATGTCACGGTCTCCCTCCCATCAAGGTTGTTCGGGGCCGTCCTCTACGGATTCGGCTTGGCGCGGCTCCCCCGGCTTGCGCTCGGGGTGTCAGTCACCCTAGTCGCCGGAACGGCAAGGAGCGGCGGCTTGCCGCGAGGCTCGCCAAAGGATTCAAGCCGTCCCCGTCAGAGCAGGTGCGCCACGCCGGCGTCGCGAGCCAGGGCTCCGAGTTTGCCCCAGGTCTCGTCCTCGATCGGAATGCCTTCCTTCCGGCGGCGTTGCTCGGTGCGGTACTCGATCTCGCCCGGGTAGAGCACCTCGGTGAAGCCTTCCGCCGGCTTGGTGGCCTTCGGCTACCTGGCGAACGCCGTGACGTCCGCCTTGAACTGAGCCAGGGGGCGAAACGCACCCGGGTCGAAGGCGAGGATGAAGGCCCCGTCGTTGTGCCGCCCCCGGGGATCCACGCCGAAGCCGAGGCCCGGAAGGATCGCCGCCAGCGTCTCGACGGCGAACGACAGTGCGTAGCCCTTGTGGCCCTCCGGTCCTCCGAGCGGGAGCATCATCCCCCCCGCATCATTCCGACCAGCCCGACGCGGGCCGCCATCAACGGGTAGTCCCCCAGCCGGCCGACGTGACTCTGGCGGAAGACCGAGACGACCCCCACGCGGTTCTGCCGCGCCTTGGCGATGCACAGCTCCGTGGCCCTCGTGGAGATGACCTGGCCGAAGCCCCAGTGGCCGTCCACCCGCGCCGTCGTCGGCGTCTCGTCCAGGATCTCCATCGAAGCGTTCGGAACGATGTGGCCCTTCTTGATCCGCTCGAGGTAGGTCGGCAGCAGGTGCACCCCGTGGGAGTCATGGCCGGCGAGATGCGAGGCTACTTGATGGTCCGCGATGACGATCGCGTCCTCCGGCTTCACGCCTGCCCGCTCATACAGGGCCACGATGAGCCGGTGCAATCGGTCAGGCATCACGACGGGCATCCGTCACCTCCGTCCAGGGGGTCGGGGGGAAAGGGGTTTGGGGTTGGCCGGAGAAAGGGCCTTTCCCTCTCCTGTTCCGAAGTCGTACCGGTGTTGACCCATCCTGGGTCAACCGAATGGGACACATGCCTTCCAGCCCTCCGTATACTTCGGGCAGCCCCGGAAGTCAACGAGTCGCGCCCATGGAAGCTCTCTGGCGCAACGGCGGATACAGGGGGACCGTTTTGGGCGGAGGATCTCGTCAGTGCCTTGTGAACGCCGTGTCTCCGGAGTACCATCGAGACCCTGGTCCGAAGAAACACTTGAACCGCCATGACGCCAAGGTCGCCAAGGATACGAGGTTCCGACCTCTCAACGCAAGAACCCGAAAGCATCTCATGGGGCCTACGGGGGTCTCAGTCGTATCCCGCCAATGGCCTGCCGGTCTTGGCGTTCATGGCGTCTTGGCGGTTGGTAATTTCGGATTGAGGGAGATTCATGCGGAGAGGGAGTGCTGCGTGAAGCACCCGTGGAGGGACGAGATCGAGGCGATTCTGACCCGGGAGGACCACGTCGCCCTGCTCCTTCTGGCACAGAAGGAGACGCCCCGGGTGCTCCGCTATCTTTGCGGACGGCTGTATAGCGACAGCGAGGAGGAAAAGTGGCGGGCGGTGCGGGCCCTTGGCTTTGTGATTGCTGACGGGCAGATCGTGAGCCGCCAGCAGGCGACCGAATTGTTACGCCGGTTCCTCTGGGCCCTCAACGATGAGTCCGGAACGGTTCCGTACGGGATCCCTGAAGCGA
>JACQVO010000111.1 GCA_016209725.1 Candidatus Methylomirabilota bacterium
CGGATGACGCCGTGGGAATCATGGCCCCGCAGATTGGCCCGGACCAAGAGCTTGGCCATCCATGCGGCCCCATGCGGCGGGACCTGGATAGCTCGAAAGATCTCACGCGCCAGCGCTTCAAGTGGTTCGTGCTGGAGGTTTGGCATCTATAGTCATCTCCTTTTCGGTTCGACGAACAGGACGTATCTCGTCTCGCGGCTCTCGACGCCCAGACACGTCCGACAGCGCTCTCCGAAGTGCCCCGCGGCGTCCTTCCCTGTCCCTGTCGCTGTCGCTGTCGGCACTCGGCTCTTAGAGGAACGGCGTTACCGTCTCCACCGTCTCCTTGGATGGGACCACGGGGATAATCTCGAACTCGACCAGATCCTGCCACTGGACCATCCACTGCTGGAGCAACCGGGCGTCGTCGCATTCCATAAGCTGGAAGCAGCGATCGAAATTTGCCTCGATCCAGCTCCCCACGTAGGTCAACCCCTCGGGCGCCATCCGCCCCTTCTCCCGAAAGCGGCGGTACACCGCGCGGGCGTCCCGGTTCTTGAATCGCTCGATCAGCATGAATAGCATGCCTGCTCCTTTCCTCGAGCATTCCGCCGGTCTGATAGGCCGTACCTGCCCCCGACTGCCGTTCCCCTCTTGCCCCGTAGCCTACCCCACGCTCCCTCTCCATGCAAGGTCGGCCGGAAACATCAAAGGCGCCCCGGACAGTGCCAGGGGCGCCCGACGAGCATGGGCAACCGAGATCATTAACCGCCAAGGCGCCAGGACGCAATCAACCCTCTTCAAAGACCCCCATCCGCCGGAACTTCTGGTAGCGCAGCTCCAGCAATTCGTCCAGCGTAAGCTGACGCAACTGGTCGAAGGCCTTTTCCAGGACCCCCTTCAAGGTACTCGCCATCTCTTGGTGGTTGCGGTGCGCCCCCCCCACAGGCTCGGGCACGATATCGTCAATCACCCCCAGGCGCCTCAGATTCTGGGCGGTGATCCCCATGGCCGCCGCTGCCTCCGGTGCCTTGGCCGGGTCGCGCCAGAGGATGGAGGCGCAGCCCTCGGGGGAGATGACGGAGTAAATGGCGTACTCCAGCATCAGGACGGTATCTCCCACGGCGATCCCCAGGGCACCGCCCGAGCCTCCCTCTCCCGTGATCGCCACGACAATGGGGACTTTCAGCTCCGACATCTCCCGCAGGTTCCGGGCGATGGCCTCGGCCTGGCCCCGCTCCTCGGCGCCGATGCCGGGGTAGGCCCCCGGCGTGTCCACGAGAGTCAGGACCGGCTTGCCGAACTTCTCCGCCAGCTTCATCAGGCGGAGCGCTTTGCGATAGCCCTCGGGGTTGGCCATGGCGAAATTGCGCGCCAGCTTCTCTTTGGTGTCCCGGCCCTTCTGGTGCCCGATCACGACGAGCGGCATCCCGTCCAATCGCGCGAACCCTCCGACGATCGCTCTATCGTCGGAGAACGCGCGGTCCCCGTGCAGCTCCAGGAAATCGGTCAGCACCAACCGGATGTAGTCCAGGGTGTAGGGGCGGTTGGGGTGCCGGGCGATCTGCGTGCGCTGCCAGGCGGTGAGACTCGAGAAGATTTCCTCTTGCAGCCGGGCGACCTTCTTTTCCAGCCGGGCGATCTCCGCCGAGAAATCCACCTGCTCCACCTGAGCGAACTGCTTCAACTCCTGGATCTTGGTCTCCAGTTCCAGAATCGGCTTTTCGAACTCCAGCGTGTAGGTCGGCATGGAAAACCCTCAGGACCGACGGGGAGACCCGGCCATTTCGGATTTCGGATTTCGGATTTCGGATTTTTCAAATTCGAAATTCGACATTCGACATTCGCAATTGATTGGTGTCCCTGTCGCTATCCCTATCCCTGTCGCTGTCGCTATCGGACCGTCAGACAGCCCGCGCCGAACTCCGCCTCCAGCGCCTTCCGCAGCCCCTCGTCCGCCGCCACGGTCAGGGAGGGGGCCGGCGCGATGGTGACCTGGCCGCCCTCGGGGAGCTGGATGTGCAGTCGCAGGGGGCAACTGCCGCGATGCGTCTCGAGGACCGCCTTCAGCCGCCGCAACCCGTCGGAGCCGGCGGCGTCGCCGGCCAGGGTCACCTCCACCAGGGGGAGGCTGCCGCTGGCGGACAGGGTCAGGGGCTGCACCTCGCTCAGCAGGAGCTTGACCGTCTCCTCCCCGATGTCCAGTTGACCCTTTACCAGGACCGCGGAATCCTTCGCCAGGTGGAGCATGCTGGACCGGTACAGGTCGGGGAACACCACCGTCTCGACCGAGCCCGCCAGATCCTCCAAGGTCACGAAGGCCATCCGCTCGCCGTTCTTGGTGCTGATCTCTTTGACCGCGGTCACCATGGCCCCCAGCATCACCGTGGACTTGTCCGCCAGCGAGGGGAGGTCTTCCGTCGTCACCGTCGTGTGTCGCGCGAGAAGCGCGCGATACTCCGCCAGGGGGTGCCCCGTGATGTAGAACCCCAACGTCTCCTTCTCACCGGCCAGCAGTTGCGGCCGCTCCCACTCCGGCAGCTCGGGCAACGCCCCGCGCTGGCGCGGGGCCGACCCGGTCGAGGACAGCACGTCCAGCAGTGACACCTGGCCATGGGCCCGGTCGCGCTGAGCCGCTGAGGCGGCTTCCATGGCCTTGTCCACCACGGCCATGAGCTGGGCCCGCCGCGCTCCCAAGGAGTCGAAGGCACCGCATTTGATCAGGCTCTCGATCACCCGCTTGTTCACCAGGCGCAGGTCGGCCCGCTCGCAGAAATCGAAGAGGTCGCGGAACTGCCCCTGGGACCGCCGGGCGTTCAGGATGGAGTGGATGGCGGCCTCCCCCACGTTCTTGACCGCCACGAGACCGAAGCGGATCTTGTCCCCCACCACCGCGAAGTCGTTGCTGGATTCGTTCACGTCCGGGGGCAGGACCTCGATCCCCATGGGCCGGCACTCCTCGATGTACTTCACGATCTTGTCCGTGTCCGCCATCTCGGACGTGAGGAGCGCGGCCATGAATTCTACCGGGTAGTTGGCCTTCAGGTAGGCGGTCTGGTAGGCGATGAGGGCATACGCCGCCGAGTGGGACTTGTTGAAGCCGTAGCCCGCGAACTGCTCCATGAAGCCGAAGATCCGTTCCGCCTTCTTCTCCGGGACCCCGTGAGCCACCGCCCCATCCACGAATTTCTTCCGCTGCTCGGCCATCAATTCCGGGTTCTTCTTGCCCATGGCCCGCCGCAGGATGTCCGCCTCGCCCATGCCGAATCCCGCCAGGTCGGAGGCGATCCGCATCACCTGCTCCTGGTACACCATGATGTGGTAGGTGGCCTTGTGGATCTACTCCATGAGGGGATGGTCGTACCCCACCTTGGTCCGGCCGTGCTTCCGCTCGATGAAATCCGGGATGAGCTGCATGGGGCCGGGCCGGTACAGGGCCACCAGGGCGATGATGTCCTCGATGCGGTTGGGGCGAAGCTGGCGCAGCAGGTCTCGCATCCCCGTGGATTCCAGTTGGAACACGCCAAAGGTCCTGGCCTCGCCCAAGAGATGGAAGGTGGCGGCGTCATCCAGGGGAATCCCATCCATATCCAGGCTGAGCCCCCGGCTCTGCTGGATCAGCTTGGCCGTGTTGGCGATGACCGTCAGAGTGCGGAGGCCCAGGAAGTCCATCTTGAGGAGGCCGATCTTTTCGATGGCCCCCATGGCGTACTGGGTCGTGATTTCTCCCTTGGCCCCCTTGTACAGCGGCAGGTGCTCGATCAGCGGCTCGTTGCTGATGACGACCCCGGCGGCGTGGGTGGAGGCGTGGCGGGTCAGCCCCTCCAGCACCTTGGCCGTTTCCATCAGCTCGGCCACCTCCGGCCGCTTCTCCGCCGCCTCGCGCAGCGGGGCCGAATCACGGAGGGCATCCTCCAGGCTGATATTCAGGGTGTTGGGCACCATCTTGGCGATCTTGTCCCCGTCGGCGTAGGTCATGGCCATGGCCCGGGCCACGTCCCGGATGACCGCCTTGGCCCCCAGCGTCCCGAAGGTGATGATCTGGGAGACGTTCTCCTCGCCGTACTTTCGGGTCACGTATTCGATGACCTCGCCCCGCCGCTCGTAGCAGAAGTCAATGTCCATGTCCGGCATGCTGATCCGCTCGGGGTTCAGGAACCGCTCGAAGAGGAGCCCGTAGCGCAGGGGATCAATATTGGTGATGCCCAGGCAGTAGGCCACCAGCGACCCCGCCGCCGAGCCACGTCCGGGCCCCACCGGGATGCCCCGGGACCGGGCGAAGCTGATGAAGTCCCACACCACCAGGAAGTAGCCCGCGAAGCCCATCTTTTCGACGACCTGAAGCTCCCGGTTCAGGCGCTGGATCACCTCCGGGTCGGGGCTCTCGAAGCGCTTGCGCAGCCCCTCCTCCGCCAGCGCGCGCAGGTACGAGTCGAGGGTGTGCCCCTCGGGGACGGTGTACTTGGGCAGCAGGATCTGGCCGAACTTCAGCTCCAGGTTGCACCGCTCCGCCACGGCGATGGTGTTCTTCAGCGTCTCCGGCAACTCTCCGAACAGGGCCTGCATCTCTGCCGGGGACTTGAAGTAGAACTGCTGCGCGCTGAACCGCCAGTGGTCGGGGTCCTTCATGGTCTTGCCGGTCTGGATGCAGAGGAGCACTTCGTGCGCCTTGTGGTCGCCGGCGTTCAGGTAGTGCACGTCGTTGGTGGCCACCACGGGCAGACCCAGGCGCTTCGCCACCTCCAGCGTCCCCTGGGCCGCCACCCGCTGGTCCTCCAGGCCGTGGTCCTGGATCTCCAGGTAGAAGTTCTCGCGGCCCAGCACCTCCATGTACCAGCCGGCGGTCTGCTCCGCCTTGGCCCGATCTTTCTCCAACAGCGCGTGGCAGAACTCGCTGTTGAGGCAGCCCGACAGCGCCAGCAGCCCCTGGGCGTGCTGGGCGAACAGCTCGCGGTCAATGCGCGGCTTGTAGTAGAAGCCTTCCAGGTATCCCGCCGTGACCAGCTTGATCAGGTTCTTGTAGCCCACCATGTCCCGGACCAGCAGCGTCAGGTGGTTCGCGCCCTCGTATTGGCCGTCCTGCGGCGTCCGCTCGAACCGGCTGCTGGGGGCCACGTACACCTCGCAGCCGACGATGGGCTTGATCCCCTCCTTGCTGGCCAGGGCGTAGAAGTCCACCGCCCCGAAGAGGTTGCC
>JACQVO010000006.1 GCA_016209725.1 Candidatus Methylomirabilota bacterium
ATGAAGAGCGCCATCGCGCTCGACGTCCGCGATGCCTTTCTTGCCGTCCATACAGCCCGGCAACGGGTCGCCGTGGCACGGGATGCCGTGACGCACGCGGAGGAGAGCCTGCGCATCGTCCAGGACCGGTACGAGGCCGGCCTCACCACCATCGTGGAGCTCCTGGACAGCGAGACCGCCCTCACCGCCGCCCGCACCAACCTGACCCGGACGCTCTACGACGCGACGGTGGGCCAGGCCCGGCTGGATCTCAGCCTCGGAGCACTGGATCCCGCGAAGTTCTAAGCCATGCAAACCTTTCGACACGTCGCTCTCTTGGCCCTCACCTTCTTGTCGTTGGCCGCTTGCGGGAAGGAACCCGCCCACCCCTCGAAGGCGCCGGAGCCGCATGTCGTCAGGGACGTCACCGTGGGCATCGTTTCGCCTGCCGAGGTCGATGAGATCGCGGAGGTCGTGGGGACCGTGAAGTCGCGGACGACCGTCACCCTCTCCAGCAGGATCGTCGGAAGGATCGTGGCGCTGCATGTTCGCGAGGGAAGCCAGGTGGAAACCGGGCAGGTCCTGGTGGAGCTGGACGATCGGGATATCGCGGCCCAGGTTCGCCGCGCCGAGGCGACGCTTCGCGAGGCGGAGGGCGCCGTGGTGGAGGTGGACCGGGCGCTCGCCGCCGCCGCCGCCGCGCGCACCGCGGCCGAGGCGCAGCGCGACCTGGCCGCCACCACGCTCGCCCGCTACCAGCGACTGCTGGACCGGAAGTCCGTCGCCCCCCAGGAATACGACCAAGTCCTGGCCCGGCACAAGGCCGCGGTGGCCGATGTCGAGCGCGTCGTGGCCGAGGCCCAGGCCCTGCTGGCCAAGCGGCAGCAGGTCTTGGCCAGAAGCGAGGCGGCGCGAGCAGAGCTGAGCAGCGCGCAATTGATGCAGGGCTATGCCAAGATCGCCGCTCCTTTCGCCGGCGTCGTCACGACGAAGCATGCCGAGGTGGGATCGCTGGCCGCACCCGGAGCGCCCATCCTCACGTTGGAGGATCACCAGCGATACTGGTTGGAAGCGTCCGTTGCCGAATCGCAGGTCGCCCGACTCCACCAGGGACAATCCCTGCGCGTGACTGTCGAGGGGGCCGGCATCTCCGCTACAGCCACCGTGAGCGCGATCCTCCCCTTGGCCGATCCGACCACCCGAACCACCCTGGTCCGCCTAGACTTGCCGGTCTCGTCCCGCCTCCGATCGGGCCTGTTCGGCCGGACCTCGATTCCCGTGGGCCGGCGTCAGATCATCCAGGTTGCCCGGGAGGCGATCGTCGAGCGGGGCCAGCTCCAGGGAGTGTATGTGGTAGGGCAGGCCGGAGCCGCCCGGTTTCGCCTGATCCGGACGGGCGAGACCCGTCAGGGCGCGGTCGAAGTGCTCTCCGGCCTGACCGGCGGGGAGCAGGTGATCGTCGCGGGCGTTGAACGGGTGACCGACGGCTCCCGCATTGAACGGTAAGGCGGGAGGCGTTAGGTGTGAGGAGAGGGAACTTCGCGTTACCCCTGACGCCTCACCCCTCACGGATTGTGAGCGAGCAGCATGACCCAGCCCGAAGCGACAGCGCCTCCTCAAGAACCCTACACGGGCCCCTTGGGGTTGGCCGGCCGCATGGCCCACAGCTTCATCGACTCGCGGCTCACGCCCCTGATCGTGGTGGCCTCCTTGCTGCTGGGGATCTTCGCCGTCCTCGCCACGCCGCGCGAGGAGGAGCCGCAGATCATCGTCCCCATGATGGACGTCTTCGTCCAGATGCCCGGGGCCGGCGTGAAGGAGGTCGAGGAGCGGGTGACGATCCCCATGGAGAAGAAGCTGATGGAGATTCCGGGCGTGGAGTACGTCTACTCCACCAGCAGCCCGGGGCTCAGCTTCGCCGTGGTGCGATTCAGGGTGGGCGAGGACGAGGAGAAGAGCATCGTCAAGCTCTACAACAAGATGTATGCGAACTTTGACCTCATCCCGCCCGGCGCCTCCACGCCCCTCATCAAGCCGCGCTCCATCGACGACGTCCCGATTCTCAGCCTGACGCTCTGGAGCGACCTGTCTGCGCCTGCTTGCCGCGGTGGCGCAGGCAAGTGCACCGCCCAGGCAGGCCGGGTGGACGGATTCACCCTCCGCCGGATCGCGGCCCAACTCGACGATCAGATCAAGGACATCCAGGACGTGTCCGAGACGCGCATCCTGGGGGGCGAGCGACGGCAGGTCCGCGTGTTGCTCGACCCGGCACGCCTGGCCGCCCACAACCTGGCTCCCGGAGCGGTGGCCCGCGCCCTGACCGCAACTAACCAGGAGCTGCGCGCGGGCAGCTTCACCCAGGGGAACCGCGAGGTCCTGGTGGACACGGGCCGTTGGCTCGAACGGCCCGAGGAAATCGGCCAGGTGGTGGTGGCCGCCTCGGAGGGACGACCAGTCCATCTGAAGGACGTCGCCCGAATCCTTGACGGGCCGGAGGAACCGCGCGCCTACGTCCTTTTCGGCGTCGGCAAGGCGGCCGACGCTAAGGGTTTCGCCGCCGCGAAACCCTCCGGCCAGGACTACCCCGCCGTCACCCTCTCCGTGGCGAAGCGGAAGGGGACGAACGCTGTCGTCATCGCCGAGAAGGTCCTGGCCAAGGTGGACTCCCTCCAGGGGGTCCTGATCCCCCGCGAGGTGCGTGTCACCGTCACGCGGAACTACGGGGAGACGGCCCAGGAAAAGTCGAATGAGCTGCTCAAGCACCTGATCCTGGCCACGGTATCGGTGACGATCCTGATCGCCCTCTTCCTCGGGTGGCGATCCGCCCTCGTGGTCCTCATGGCGGTCCCGGTCACCCTGGCCCTCACCCTGTTTCTCTACTTCGTCTATGGGTACACGCTGAACCGGGTGACGCTGTTCGCCCTGATCTTCTCCATCGGGATCCTGGTGGACGACGCCATCGTCGTGGTGGAGAACATCGCCCGCCATTTCCACCTGCCGGAGAACCGCGGGCGCGCCCTGGTCAAGGTGGCAGTGGAGGCGGTGGCGGAGGTGGGAAACCCCACCATCCTGGCGACGTGGGCGGTCATCGCGGCCATCCTGCCCATGGCCTTCGTGGGCGGCCTGATGGGCCCCTACATGCGCCCCATCCCCGTCGGCGCCTCGGTGGCTATGTTGTTCTCTCTGTTCATCGCCTTCATCATCTCGCCCTGGGCGGCCTACCGGATGCTGAAAGGCGAGAAGAGGGGGAACCACGCCGAGGGGCACGAGGACTGGACGACTCGCCTCTACCGGCGGATCATGACGCCGCTCATCCGCTCCGCCTGGAAGCGCTGGGTCTTTCTGACCGGGGTCGTCGTGCTCCTCCTGGCCTCGGCCTCTCTGGTGTACTTCAAGCTTGTCCACGTGAAGATGCTCCCCTTCGACAACAAGAGCGAGTTTCAGGTCATCGTGGACATGCCGGAGGGGACGACGCTGGAGCAGACGGCGCGGGTGACGCGCGAGATCGGGGAGTACGTGGCCACCGTGCCCGAGGTCACCGACTACCAGATGTACGTCGGAACGGCGGCGCCCTACAACTTCAACGGACTGGTCCGCCACTACTTCCTCCGCCAGGCGCCCCACCACGCCGACCTGCAGGTGAACCTCCTGCCCAAGCACGAGCGCTCGGCCCAGAGCCACGACATCGCCAAGCGTGTCCGCCCTGGCATCCAGGCCGTGGCGGCGCTCTACGGCGCCCGCGTGAAGGTCGCCGAGGTGCCGCCGGGTCCTCCCGTCCTTCAGACGCTGGTGGCCGAGGTGTACGGGCCGGACTACGAGAGGCAGGTGGCGCTGGCCCGGGAGATCAAGGGACTGTTCGCCAGGACGCCCGGGGTTGTGGACGTGGACTGGTACCTCGAGGAGCCGCAGCCGCGGGTCCGCTTCGTCCTGGATCGGGAGAAAGCGGCCCTGCACGGCGTCACCGCGGAGCAGGTGGTCCAGACTCTACGAGTGGCCGTAGGCGGGATGGAAGTCGGCCTCGCCCACCTGCCGCGGGAGAAAGAGGACGTCCCCCTCCTTCTCCGCCTCCCGCGGGAGGAGCGATCCGGGGTGACACCCTTGAGCGATCTGCGCGTCGTGGGCGCCAATGGTCGCCTGATCCCCATCCGTGAGGTCATCCGCCCGGAGGAGGGTGTCCAGGGCCACAACATCTACCGCAAGAACATGAAGCGGGTCGTCTACGTCACCGGGGATATGGCGGGCGCCGAGGAGAGCCCGGTTTATGCCATCCTGAACCTGAACCGGGACCTCGCCGCGCTCCGGTTGCCCGAGGGGTATACCATCGAGCCGTACTCCGCCAGGCAGCCCTTCTTCACCGACAAGCTGGCCATGAAGTGGGACGGAGAATGGCACATCACCTACGAGGTGTTCCGTGACCTGGGACTCGCCTTCGCGGCGGTGCTGGTCCTGATCTACGTCCTGGTGGTCGGATGGTTCCGGAGCTTCAAGATCCCGCTCACGATCATGGCGCCGATCCCCCTGACGCTGGTGGGCATCCTGCCTGCCCACGGCCTCATGGGCGCCTTCTTCACAGCCACGTCCATGATCGGTTTCATCGCCGGGGCGGGCATCATCGTCCGGAACTCCATCATCCTGGTGGATTTCATCGAGCTGCGTCTAGCACAGGGGATGCCGCTCCACGAGGCGGTCGTGGACGCTGGCGCCGTCCGGTTCCGGCCCATGCTCCTGACGGCAGCGGCGGTGGTGGTCGGCGCCTTCGTCATCCTGTTCGACCCCATCTTCCAGGGGCTGGCCATCTCCCTGATGGCAGGCGAGGTGGCTTCGACGCTCCTGAGCCGAATGGCGGTCCCCGTTCTCTACTACATGTCAGAGAGGCGCAGGCGGGGCGAGGCCGGGGCGGCCTGACCAGGAGTAGTGAGAGAGTGAGAGAGTAAGAAAGTGAGAGAGTGAGGGGGCAAGGAGGCAGCATGGACTGGTTGCACAGGGAGGGCTTGTTGTGGCCGTGGCGGTCATCTGGGTGGTGCTCCAGATCATCCTGCGGAAGGCCGGGGTCCCGACGTGAGGGGTCCAGGCGTGCTCGTCGAGCACCATGAAGGAGCCGTCACACACGAAGGGGAAACCATGAGCCAGACAATCGAAAAAGCCAGCCGCACCAGGCTGACTCGGGAGGAGGGGTACCGCTTCCGGGTCCGCTTTGACCGCGAAGGGTTGCCGGACCTGATCACCGATGAGGGGCCTCCGCTCGGGGAGGGGAAGGGACCGAACCCCGCTCGCCTTCTGGCCACTGCCGTCGGAAACTGTCTGGCCGCCAGCCTTCTCTTCTGCTTGGGGAAGGCGCGGCTCTCGCTGGACAACCTCGAGGCCGAGGTCACGACCGAGTTCACGCGCAACGAGGCGAGCCGGTTGCGGATCAGCGGTATCCAGGTGCGGCTCCTCCCCCACTGGACGCAGGAGACGGCAGCCAAGGCCGGACGCTGCCTGGAAATCTTCGAGGATTTCTGCCTGGTGACCGAGGCCGTCCGTCGCGGGGTGCCGGTCGAGGTCCGGGTGGATGGTGTGGTGTCCACGATCGCAGAACCGGGAGGGCAATCATGACGCTTGAGCGTTGGATCCGACTCATCGCCGGGACATTTATCCTCGTGAGTCTTATCCTCAGCCAGGTGCACAGCCCCTACTGGTTGCTGTTCACGGCCTTCGTGGGGCTGAACCTCTTCCAGTCGGCGCTGACCCGGTGGTGCCTCATGGAAGACTTGCTACGGAAGCTGGGCGTGGGGGAGGGCCATGCTTGAGCCCGGACGCACCGGCGGGAACCAAGCCGCGGATCTTCGGCTGATCGGAGAGACGTGGAACGCCCTGCAGCCGTTCCGTGGAGTGGAGAAATGCGCCGGCTGCGAGTGTCTTCAGGCCGCCGTGACCGAACTGCTAATGACACTGGAGGGGCTGCCCGTGGAGCCAGGAAGAGAGAGGCTGCTCATGGCGGTACGGGACGGGCTGGATCTCTCCAATCTTCACGGCTGCCTCGGCTGTGACCCGTGCGAGCCGGCCGATGTCCTGAGCGCCTTCTACAGGGCGTGCGATGCGAGAGAGGCAGCCGTCGGATGCGACTGCGGTTCGTCGTGCCCGGACGGAGCGTCCGCGGCATAGAGAGTTCGAGCCAATGCCGAGGCGGAGTCACTTGTGTTCACATCTTCACGGAGGGAGGCACCCATGGCGACCACGTTGACGGTGATCACCGAGAACACGGTGCCGGGCAAGGCCGGCGGCCTGTACGGGGAACATGGGTTCGCGCTGTTTCTGGATCGGCCCGGGCGCAAGGTCCTGTTCGATGCCGGTCCGGCCGGCATCGCCACCATCAACAATGCCCCGCGGCTGGGAGTGGACCTCCGCGCGACCGATGCCATGATGTTGAGCCACGGGCATATGGATCATACCGGGGGCCTGGCGGGCGTCTTGCGGGCCATAGGCAAGCGCGTCCCGGTTTATGCGCACCCGGAGGTCTTCATGGACCGGTACGCCAAGGTAGGCGATCGCATGGTCTACACGGGGTTACCCTTCAAGCGCGAGGCGCTGGAGGGGATGGGCGCGGCCTTCGACCTGTCGCGGGAGTTCCGGGAGATCGGGGAGGGGATATATCTCAGCGGCGAGATCGCGCGGCGGCGGGCCTTCGAAACTGGAGACACCGATCTGTTCGTCAAGGTGAATGGGGAGCTGCGGAAGGATCCGCTGCGAGACGATCAGTCCATCGCAGTGGAGACGGCCGAAGGCCTGGCGTTGGTTCTCGGCTGCTGCCATTCGGGTCTCGTCAACACCATGGATCATTTCCAGGCCAAGCTGCCGGGAAGGCCCATCCATACCGTGATCGGGGGAACGCACCTGGACTTCGCCCCGGCCGAGCAGCTTTGCGAAACGATCGCCGTCCTGAAGGGTCTGGGCGTGAAGCGCCTGGGCCTCTCGCATTGCACGGGCCTCCGGGCCGGCGCGCGCCTGGCACAGGAACTCGGTGACGCCGTGGCGTTCTGCACTGTGGGGTATTCGGTGACGCTGCCCTGACGCCTTGACTGGACAGCGTATGGCATATGGCGTATTGCCTATGCTCCAGACGTGACCATACGCCACTGACCACGAGCCATAAGCGCCTCGCCTTGTACCCACCATGCTCGGGATCACTCTGCCGTCAGGGACTGGAAGGCCAGCTCGCCCTCGCGCGCTGCGGCGAAGAGACTGCCGCACGTCGGGTATCCCGCGAGGCGCATCAGGGTGGTCGCTGTGGGTCCCCGCATCTTGAATTCCCCGGCCCGCCAGCGGCCCAGCGCCTCGGCCGGCTGGATCCATCGGGCCACGGATACCTCTCGACGGCAGGCGCTGGGCACCTGCCCTGCAGGAACCCGGCACAGGAAATACCGCGCATCGAAGCGCATCGGGAAAAACACCGGCGTGATCCAGCGCGTCAGGTAATGCAGGTCCCCTGCGGTGTAGTAGAGGCCCAGCTCGCGCATGAGCGACGCGAGGGTCCGCGTCCGTTGATGAACATCATCGCGGCCCGCCGCCAACCGGGCCTGCAGCTCCTCACCTCCCAAATCGGGTGCGTCCCCTTCTTTCGTCATGCAGAGGAGGATCCCCGCCTCCTCAAACAGCTCACGGATGGCGGCGAGCCAGAGGCCCAGGCTTCGCTCCGGCAATTCGCCATCCCCGAGGATCCTGGCGGCCCGGTCCGCATCCATTCCGCGGGCCAGCGCCAGATTCTCCGGCGCGTAGTCGCTGGGATCGAGCTTCCCCCCCGGAAAGACGAAGTTCCCGGCGGCGAAAACCATGTGCTCCGGCCGCTGCGTCAGGAAGACCTCTGCGGGCGCGTCGGCGCCATTGGCCGTCGGGCTCGGCCGAACGAGGACGACCGTCGCCGCCTTCTTCGGAACAAGGGACATCTGCATCCGGGTGTGGCTCCTCGTCTCAGCTCGAACTCTCACCGCCAAGACCGCAAAGATCGCCTGTCTGCGTGCGGAACGCACAGGCAGGCAAAGAGTCGCCAACCCTCATCGGGCCAGAGGGGCTGCTGGACCGAAATCTTCTGACCGCATCTCCGAGTTTCCCCTGATCAGCGCTTTGAATATGGGGAGTTCCTCTGCGTCCTTTGCGCACCAACGGCGATGCCGTTGGTACCGGCGGCAGAACTGTATGATGCGGGCCCACAGGAAACAATGTGGCCTCCGGTATCTTAGGCCCCCCCGGCCACAACAGCAAGGCAATTTGCACGGCATTTCGTATGAGGGCACCCCATTTCGGATATACGATCCGAGACAACTCCTCCTCAACTCAGCATCCGGAATTCCCCGGAAAGTGGTGATGGGAGCCGAGAGGCAGCCGATCCACCCAGGGCAGGGAACAGATGCGCACGCTGGCACACGGCATGCATTTTCATCTCTCGATTTTCCCCTCTCAACCCGTACTAGAGGTGAGAACCGCCATGAGGAAGCTTTCGTCCATGCTGCTTGCGGGTCTCGTGGCCTTCGCTTTTGCCGGTGAGGCGCTGGCCCAGCAGACCTCGACCCCGCCAGCATCGCCCGCCCCGGCTCCGAGCCCCGGAGTCTCGGCTGGGAAGCCTGCCGCGAAGCCCGGCAAACGAAAGGCGAAGCGCGTGCGCAGGAAGCCGCGCGCACGGGCCCCGAAGATGCCGAGTAGGACCCAGCAGTAGCGCCGCGTCTTCTCTCGATCAACAAGCGCCCCGCGGTCACGTGGGGTGCTTTGTTTTTGTGCAGTGAGGACGATCAGAGCGTCGGGCCTGGTTGAGTCTCCGCCTGTCCAGGACTCCTTGACCCCTTTGATCGGCCCTGGTATCGTCCCGAAAGATTGCTCTCCCTGGAGAGGTACGTGTCACGGGGGCGAATCCTGTTTCTCGCGCTGTGTCTGGCTGGCTTGATCTCCCCCGCCCGAATACCGGCACCGGCTGGCCAAGTCGCGCCGAGCACATCGCGCCCGGAGCTGATCGTCGCGGCAGCCGCGGACCTGGCGTTCGCCCTTCGCGAGATCGCCCCCCTCTTCGAGCGTGAGCATCAGGCCAAGGTGACGCTGACCTTCGGGTCCACTGGCCAACTAGCGCAGCAGATCCAGCAAGGGGCCCCTGTCGATGTGTTTTTTGCGGCCAATGTCGCCTTCGTGGAAGGCCTGCGCGCGAGGGGGGCAGTGTTCTTCGACAGCGTGGAACCATACGCCCAGGGCCAGATCGTCCTGGCCGTTCAAGGGGGCCGGCCTCCGGTTTCGAGCCTGAGGGAGCTGACCCGGGAAAATGTAAAGCGGGTGGCAATCGCGAACCCGGCTCACGCACCCTACGGGATGGCAGCTCGCGAGGCCATGACATCGGCGGGTCTTTGGTACCAGATTCAACCCAAGCTGGTCTATGGCGAGAACATCCGCCAGGCCCTCCAGTTCCTCCAGACCGGGAACGTGGACGCCGCGATCCTCGCTCTGTCGGTGGCGCAGGTCCCGGATGTCCGGTACACGCAGATTGATCGGAACCTTTACAAACCGATCATACAGGCCGCGGCCGTAACAAGACGCTCCCAGCACCCAGATCTGGCGCGGACCTTCATCCGATTCGTCAACGGGCCGCAGGGCCAGCCGATCATGAAGCGGTTCGGGTTCATCTTGCCTGGCGAGTTCTGACTGCACATGCCAAACCGCCAAGACGCCAAGAACGCCAAGGACCGAGGCGGACTATTGGACAGAGAAACGAATACTCCGAGACGCATATCGATGCACTTCGGAGCGTGTCTATCCATAGAGGAAGAATGGGACCTGCTTGGCGGACTTGGCGCACCAACGGCGTTGCCGTCGGTACCGGCGGTTGATATCTCCTGAGGGCGGCCGTGGATCTCTTTCCCATTCTGCTCTCGATCCGGGTCGCGACGCTGAGCACCATCCTGGCAGGCCTCTTTGGTATCGCCCTGGCATGGTTGCTCGCCCGCAAGCGGTTTCCCGGCTGGACCCTGCTGGAAGCCGTCGTCGTCCTCCCGCTCATCCTGCCCCCCACCGTGGTGGGATTCTATCTGCTCATGCTTCTGGGCCGTTCCGGGCCGCTCGGGGCCATCCTGGAGACCGCGGGACTCGAAATCGTGTTTACTTGGCGCGCGGCGGTGGTCGCCGCCACCGTTGCCTCGCTCCCCCTCGTGGTCAAAGCCGCACAGGCGGCTTTCGAGGCCGTGGACCCGCGTCTCGAGGCAGCCGCCCGCACATTGCGTCCGGCCGCCAGCGTTTTCCTCACGGTCACCCTGCCTCTCGCTTGGCGCGGAATCCTGGCCGGATATATCCTGGCCTTCGCCCGCGGCATGGGCGAGTTCGGCATCACCCTCATGCTCGCCGGCAGCATCCCCGGCCGCACTCAGACCCTGCCCCTGGCCATTTACGACGCCGTGCAGGTCAACGACCTGGCGCAGGCCAATGCCCTGGCCATCATCACCATCGCCATCGTCAGCCTGCTGCTCTTCGTCCTGGGCAGGCTGCCTCGGGTGCGCCTCTGATGCTCGACTTCTCCTTCGAATATCAAGTGGATGGTTTCCGATTGGCCCCGGCGCTCACGACAGAACGGGGGGTCACGGCGCTGTACGGTCCGTCGGGCGCAGGCAAGAGTCTGACCCTCCTCTGTCTGGTGGGCCTTCGCCGTCCGCGGCAGGGATGGATCCGGCTCAACGGACGGACGCTCTTTGACGCCACGGCAGGCATCCACGTCCCCCCCCACCGTCGCCGTGTGGGCCTGGTTTTTCAGGAATACGCGCTGTTTCCCCACCTGACGGTGACCGGAAACCTTGCCTACGGGCTGCAGGGTCTCTCCCGGACCGAGGCGCGCGATCGCGTCGGTGCCATGCTGCGGCTCCTGCGGCTTGAGGCGTTCGGGGCCCACTACCCGGGCGAGCTCTCCGGGGGGCAGCGCCAGCGGGTGGCGCTGGGGCGAGGCCTCATCGTGCAGCCCGACCTCCTCCTGTTGGACGAACCCTTCTCCGCCCTGGATCAGATGGAACGGGAGCGGTTGCGTGCCGAGGTGCTGGAGCTCCTCCCGGGGTTCGGCGGGACAACGCTGCTCGTGACCCACAGTCTCCAGGAGGCTTACTTGATGGCGGGGCGGATGGCGGTCATCGACGGCGGGCGAATCCTGCAAGCCGGCCCACGAGACGAGGTGCTCCGGCACCCCCGGGATCGCCGCGTGGCGGAGCACGTGGGGGCGTCGAATATCTTCCGGGGCGTGGTGCTGAATCAAGCCGACGTCCAGGGGGGCATCATCCGGGGGACGGCGGCCGGCGAGAGCGGCGCGGGTGGAATCGTTTGGCACGGGGAGCGCCTCGCGGTCTCCGGCACCCTTCCACCGCCGGGCACAGACGTGGAGTTCTGCATCCGCCCGGAGGATGTCCGGCTGGTCTGGCCCGAAAGAGTGTCCGAACGGCCCAATGTCATTCGGGGATGCCTGACCTCCGAGGTCAAGCGGGGCGTGGATTACCAACTGCGATTCCGTGCAGAAGGATCAATCGCGCAGGCGGGCGACATCGAGATTCACTGCTCAGAGCACCTGCACTACCTGATGAAGCTGCAGCCGGGCAATCAGCTCTGGATCGCCCTGCCCCCAGATAAACTCCACGTCCTTGCTCGCGTGGAAGGTGCCCCTGATTGAGCACTCCGCATCCCATATGACAACGAGGGTTGGTGTACAGCCATGGAGGCCGTCCTAAGGTTTATCTTGACAGTGTAGCTACATGAGTCTACATTCAACCCATGAAAGCTGTCGGCATCCGGGAGTTGAAGAATCGGCTGAGCGAGTATCTCCGACTCGTGCGGGGCGGGGAAGAGGTCTTGGTGACTGATCGAGGAGAGGTCGTGGCGGAGTTGCGGCAGCCGTCCAGGTCTCTGACGGACCCACCGCACCCCGGTCTGATGAAGCTCGTGAAGCAAGGCAAGGCTCGCCTCGGCGCGCCTCACCGCAGTGATCTGTACCCCCGCCTGCCGGCTCTGCTTTCCAGGGGTGAACTCGCCAGGTTGATCGCCGACGAGCGGGCCGACGGGTGAATCTTTACGCGGAGTCGAGCGCGGTTCTGGCGTGGCTCCTGGGCGATGCGGGGGGTGAACCCGTGCGCAAAGCCCTGTCCGCCGCAGAGATCGTGCTGGCCTCGCACCTCACCCTGATCGAGTGCAGTCGGATCCTCATCCGCGCCGGAACCACGGGTCGCCTCTCCGAGGCGCAGGTCGCCGGTCGGGAGGCCCGGCTTCGGCGCGCAGAGGCACACTGGACGCTTCTCGAGATTGACCCCGAGATCATCGAGCGGGCTCGCCGCCCCTTTCCGCTGGAGCCGATTCGCACCCTGGATGCGCTTCACCTCGCGAGCGCTCTCGTGGCGCGATTGGCGGT
Source organism: Candidatus Methylomirabilota bacterium (assembly GCA_016209725.1). GTDB lineage: Bacteria > Methylomirabilota > Methylomirabilia > Methylomirabilales > 2-02-FULL-66-22 > 2-02-FULL-66-22. The sequence goes on from JACQVO010000006.1 coordinate 12,365, forward strand.
TCCGGGAATCGCGCTGCTGTCGCTTGACGATCAGGTGCGACGCTGCGCACGGCAGCTCGGATTCGAACTGCTCCCTGCCTAGTTCTCCGGTAGGGCCGCTCCTTGGACCTTCCAGACCCAGCAGTCGGAGAATCGCGCCACCCTCCTGCACCTCCCCGGCATTCTCGCCAACGCGCCTGCTCGCGATGGGTTCTCGCGCCCCTCTCCCTCGGCTGCTACGGGTTCCCTCGTCCGTCCCCCCTCCGCCTGGAGATCCATTACCTACCCGGGCGGCGGGCTTATCCGAGGTCCCTCGCTCCCGGTGAAGGGATTCACGTTTGGTTTGGTGGACCAATTGTCTCGCCACTCCCTGTTCGGATTCGACCGCCTGTGTGGTGCCACAAACCGGCCATCTCGGCGAACATACGGCCGCACCGTGTGCGATCGAGGATTGCTCCCAAAGCCGGGGCCGATCGAGCGTCCTCCGAAGCGACTGCCCCGCGCCTCCACCTCCCCGGTGGACGAGAAAAGTACCGATGCCATTGCCAGCCCGCACAGCCACCAACCAATAGTCCGCATGGTCCTTCTCCTTTCTGCAATGCACCAGACGCAATTCACCTGCCTGCGTTCTCCTGCCTGATTAACTCCGGTTGCTGGTGAACGGGGACTCCGGTCCCGCTCGATTACTCGAAGGATGGCGACAGCAAAGAATCTGGCTGTCCCCCCTGTCCCCTTTCTGGCGGAAGCCGGTTAAGTCTGATGGAGGAGGTTTATGGCTACCCTGGCGGAGGTTCGTGGTTGTGGAGGGTCTCGGTCAATGGTAAGCTTCCAACGACACAGACCCTGCCTGACACGGTACGTCGCGCTCCAGAGGTGGCCGTGGAGGATGCCTACGCGGGTCTATCCGATAGCGAACTGGCTGCCCGCTTCAATCAGGGAGACGGGCAAGCCCTCAACGTCCTCTGTCGCCGCCACTATCCCACCGTCTTTCGCTTTGCCTATCATCTCACTCAGAACCTTCCCGAGGCCGAGGACTGCACACAAGCGGCCTTCGCCCGGTTCATCCGGAGTTGGTCACGCTGGAATGCGCGCAGTCGCGGGGCCGGCCCCTGGCTGGCGGCCATCGTCAAGAATGTGGTCATGGATCATTGGCAGAAACATCTCAAACTCACGAAGATCAATGACCCCATCTTTGCAGTTGTCGGCATGGCGAACGTCGGGCAACCTCCGGACAGCGAAACTCTGGAGCGGGAGTACCTGACGGCCGTCGAGGAAGCCATCAGGGCGCTGGAGCAGTCCTGCCGGGAGCTCATCGAGCTTCCGTTTCGGAAGGGACTGACAC
>JACQVO010000126.1 GCA_016209725.1 Candidatus Methylomirabilota bacterium
CAGGATCTTCATTGCCCCTGGCCGCCCGATCCCGTAGATGTAGGTCAGGGCAACTTCCAGGCGCTTCTCCCGCGGCAAGTCCACCCCTGCAATTCTGGCCACGCGCTCCTCCTATCGCCCAATGCGGAATGGACCCGATCCATCCTCGCTATTCCGCAATCCGCATTCCGCAATCCGCATTGGCGTCACCCCTGGCGCTGCTTGTGCTTCGGGTTCTCGCAGACGATGCGGATGATCCCCTTCCGCTTGATCACCTTGCATTTCTCACAGATCGCTTTTACCGATGCCCGGACTTTCATCGCGCTCCTCGCGCCTATGCGGAATGCGGAATGGGGAATGGGGAATGGCACGCGGCGCGGAAACTTGGTTCCCGCGCTCCGCATTCCGCATTCACTTGTACCGGTAGATGATCCGTCCCCGGGTGAGGTCGTAGGGCGACAGCTCCACGATGACCTTGTCCCCCGGCAGGATCCGGATGAAGTGCATGCGCATCTTCCCCGAGATGTGGGCCAGGACCTTGTGCCCCGTCTCCAACTGGACCCGGAACATGGCGTTGGGGAGCGGTTCGACTACCGTCCCTTCGACCTCGATGGCCTCTTCCTTGGCCATATGCCTGGGATCCCTTCCCGGCCTGCGCCGCCCGCCGATCAGGCGCCGGCCCCTTCGAGCATGGTCAGGACTTCCGTTCCGTTTTTCGTAATGGCAATCGTGTGCTCGAAATGAGCCGACAGGGAGCCGTCCGCCGTCACCGCGGTCCACTTGTCATCCAGTACCCGGACTTCGGGGCCTCCCGCGTTGACCATGGGCTCGATGGCCAGCACCATGCCGGGCTTGAGCAACGGACCCCGTCCGCGCTCCGGATCCACGAAGTTCGGGATCTGCGGCGCCTCGTGCAGTTCCTTCCCGATGCCGTGGCCCACGAAGACCCGCACCACGGAGTAGCCGTTGGCCTCGGCATGGCCCTGCACGGCGCCGGAGATGTCCGTGAGACGCGCCCCGTGCCGGGCCGCCGCGATGGCGCGCTCCAGGCACTCCCGGGTCACCCGCAGCAGCCGCTCCGCCTCCGGCGAGATCCGGCCCACCGGGACCGTGATGGCCGAATCCCCGTGATACCCCTCGACCACGGCGCCCATGTCCAGGCTCAGGATGTCGCCCTCTTCGAGTTTCCGAGCCGACGGCAATCCGTGGACCACCTGCTCGTTGATCGAGGTACAGAGCGTGAAGGGGTAGTTCCGGTACCCCTTGAAGGCCGGCCTGGCCCCGTGGGCCAGCAGGTGCGACTCCGCAAACCGGTCCAGCTCCAGCGTCGTCACCCCGGGCCCGACGCGCCGGGCCAGCGCCTGGAGCGTCTCGGCCACCAGGCGGTTGCTCCGGCGCATGAGGGCAAGCTCCCAGGGCGCCTTGAGGACGATCCGATCGTGCATGGGTCAGGTGCCGAGGGCGGCCGTGATGCGCTGGAAGATCCCGGCGATCTCCCCCGTCCCCGACACGCGCCGCAGGAGGCCTCGCGCCTCGTAGAAGCTGACCAGGGGCGCCGTCTGCTCGGTGTACACCTGGAGGCGCCGTCGGACGGTCTCCTCCCGGTCGTCATCCCGCTGATAGGTCGGCCCGCCGCAGGCATCGCAGCGGCCCTCGACTTTGCTGGGGGAAAAGCGCACGTGGGACATCGCCCCGCAGTTCCGGCAGGTCCGGCGGCCCGCGATCCGCAGGACCAGATCCTCCGTCGGAACCTCCAGGCTCAGCACATGGTCGAGGGAGGCGCGGAGCGCCTCCAACGTGCTGCCCAGCGCTTCCGCCTGGGCCACCGTCCGGGGGAATCCGTCCAGGATGTAGCCGCGGGTGCAATCCGGCTGCTGCAGCCGCTCCCGCACCAGGCCGATGATCACACCGTCCGGGACCAGGACCCCGCGATCCATGTACGCCTTCGCCTCCCGGCCCAGGGGCGTGCCGTCCTTGACAGCCGCCCGCAGCATGTCCCCCGTGGAGACCTGGGGGATCTCGAGGCGGTCCACCAGGAGCTTGGCCTGCGTCCCCTTCCCGGCCCCCGGCGGCCCCAACAGGATCAGCCGCATCCCTCTCGGCTCTCGTCTCACGGCTCGCGGCACTCCCCTAGGAAATCCGCCCCCGCACCTTCGCCTTCTTGAGGAACCCCTCATAGTGGCGCATGAGCAGGTGGGACTCCACCTGCTGCACCGTATCCAGGGCGACACCGACCACGATCAGGAGGGAGGTCCCGCCGAAGTAGAACGGGACGTTCATCTGGGTGATCATGATCTCGGGCAGGATGGAGATGCCCGCCAGGTACAGCGCCCCTACCAGCGTGATCCGGTCCAGGATGCGCTCGATGAATTCGGCGGTCTTGCTCCCCGGGCGGATGCCCGGAATGTACCCGCCGTATTTCTTCATGTTGTCCGCCACGTCGGCCGGATTGAAGATGATGGCGGTGTAGAAGTAGGTGAAGAAGATGATTCCCGCCCCGTAGATCAGGGTGTAGGGCACGCCCCCGAAGGCGAGCCATGCCGAGATTGTCTGGGCCCACGGGTGCTTGATAAACTGGGCGATGGTGGCGGGGAAGGCGATGATGGAGCTGGCGAAGATCACCGGGATCACCCCTGCCGTATTCACCCGGAGCGGGATGTGGGTGCTCTGCCCCCCGTACACCCGACGACCCACCACGCGCTTCGCGTACTGGACCGGGATCCTGCGCTGCCCCAAGGTCATGACGATGACCCCGGCCACCACGGCCACCATCAGGGCCACGAGCACCAGGAAGACCAGCGGGTTCAACTCCCCCTGGGTGATGAGGGTCCAGGAGGCGAAGACGGCCTCGGGCAGGCGGACGATGATCCCCGCGAAGATGAGGAGCGAGATGCCGTTCCCGATGCCCCGCTCGCTGATCTGCTCCCCCAGCCACATCAGGAAGATCGTCCCGCCGGTCAGGGTGAGGGTCGTCATCAGGCGGAAGGTCCAGCCGGGGCTGGGGACCACCATGGCCCCCTTGATCTGCATGCTCTCCAGGCCGACCGCAATCCCCAGTCCCTGGATGGCCGCCAGTCCCACCGTCCCGTAGCGGGTGTACTGCGTAATCTTCTTGCGCCCCTGCTCTCCTTCCTTCTGGAGCTTCTCCAGGGCCGGGACCACCACCGCCATGAGCTGGAGGATGATGGAGGCGGAGATGTACGGCATGATGCCGAGGGCGAACACCGACAGCCGGCGCAGCGCCCCGCCGGAGAACAGGTCGAAGAAGCCAAGGAGGTTTCCGGCCTGCTGCTGGAAGAAGAGGGCCAGGGCGTGGGCGTCGATGCCGGGTGTGGGGACGTGCGCCCCGATGCGGTACACGATCAGGAGGGCGCAGGTAAAGAGCACCCGCCGCTTCAGCTCGGGAACCCGGAAGATATTGCGGACCTGCTCGATCACGATGCGAGTACCTCGAGGCTACCGCCGGCCGCCCGGATCTTCGCCGCCGCCCCCTTCGAGAACCCGTGGGCGGACACCGTCAGGGCCTTGCTCAGCGTGCCCTGCCCCAGGATCTTGACGGGAGCGGAGGCGGTCCGCACCAGCCCCGCCTCGGCGAGCGCAGCCGGGGTGACGGCCGTGCCGGCCTCGAACCGCTCCAGGTCCTTCACGTTCAGGATCGCGTACTCCTTCCGGAAAATGTTGGTGAACCCGCGCTTGGGGACGCGCCGGTGCAACGGCAACTGACCGCCCTCGAACCAGGGCTGGCTCCCCCCGCCGGAGCGCGCCTTCTGTCCCTTCTCCCCGCGACCCGAGGTCTGGCCGTGCCCCGAGCCGGGACCGCGCCCGACGATCTTCCGGCGTCGGCGGGAGCCCGTCGGCGGTCGCAGCTCATGCAGCTTCATGGCCGTCCGCCCTCCGGCCCGGCAATGGTCTCCACACGCACCAAGTGGGCCACCTTGGCCACCATGCCGCGGATGGCGGGGTCGTCCTGCCGCAAGACACTGGAATCGATGCGGCGGAGCCCGAGGCCACGCAGCACCTGGCGCTGCCGGGGCGTGCTTCCGATGGGGCTGCGGCGGAGCGTGATCCTGAGGTGCCCGCTCATGGTTATCCCGCCTCGCCCGCTACGGCCACCGGTGCCACCGCAGGCGGCGGCACGCCAGATTGGGCCCCCGCTGCCGATCCTGTGGCTTCCCGCCCGCGCACGCGCGCTACCTCCCCGGCCGAGCGAAGCTGCTGGAGCCCGCTGAGCGTCGCCTTCACCACGTTGTGGGCATTGTCGGATCCCAGGGACTTGGACAGGACGTCCCGCACGCCGACGACCTCCAAGACGGCCCGGGCCGCCCCGCCCGCCACGATGCCGGTCCCGGGCGACGCAGGCCGGAGGAGCACGCGACCTGCCCCGAACTCCCCCAGGATCTCATGGGGAATCGTGCTGTCCCGCAGGGGGACCTTGATGAGGCTCTTCTTGGCCTCCTCGATCCCCTTGCGAATCGCCTCGGGAACCTCGTTGGCCTTCCCCAGGCCCAAGCCCACGTGGCCGCCTTGGTCCCCCACCACCACCAGGGCGCTGAAGCTGAAGCGTCGTCCGCCCTTGACCACCTTGGCCACGCGATTGATGTGAACCACGCGCTCCGTGAGGCGCAGCCCTTCGGGATTGATCCGCTGGACCGTTTGTGCGCCGCCCATCAAAACTTTAACCCCCTGTCTCGGGCTGCCGTCGCCAGGGCCTTGACGCGCCCGTGGAAGGCGTACCCGCCCCGATCGAACACCACCGCCTGGATACCCCCTGCCAGCGCCCGGTCCGCCACCAGCGTCCCCACGGCCTTGGCCGCCTCGGTTTTCTTCACCCGTTCACCCGGTGGCGGCAGCGCTTTCGACAGCGTGGAGGCCGCCACGATGGTGCGGCCGTCCTCGTCGTTGATGATCTGGGCGTAGATGTGGCGGGCACTCTTGAAGACGCACAGCCGGGGGCGCTCCGCCGTTCCCCGCACCACCCGCCGAACCCGGCGGTGCCGCCGCTGCCGCGCTTCCCGCTTTTCCAGAACCGATGCCACGCTGCACCCTCTCCCGCGCAATCCCGGGCGAGCCTCTCACCCGCCCGCGAGCGCCGATCTTACTTCGCCCCGGCCTTGCCGGCCTTGCGCCGGATGCGCTCCTCGGCGTACTTGACGCCCTTCCCTTTGTAGGGTTCGGGCGGCCGGAAGCTCCGGACCTTGGCGGCCACGGCACCCACCAGTTGCTTGTCCGTCCCGCTCACCGTAAGCTGGGTCTGGTCCTTCACCTCGATCTTGATGCCCGGCGGCACGGGGTAGATGATGGGATGAGAGTACCCCAGGGCGATGCTCAGGTTCTGGCCTTGGATCGCCGCCCGGTATCCTACACCCACCAGCTCCAGCTTCCGCTCAAACCCCTTGGTGACCCCTTCCACCATGTTGGCGACGAGCGTCCGGGTCAGGCCGTGGAGGGCCTTGTGGAATTTCTCATCCGACGTTCGGCCGCAGACGACCTGCCGATCCTTGACCTGAATGTCGATGACGGGGTGCGCCGCCATGGTGAGCGTGCCCTTCGGCCCGTTCACCGTGACGACGTGCTTAGCCACCTCCACCTTCACCGTGTCCGGGATCGGGATCGGGAGCTTGCCGATGCGCGACATACCTTCACCGCTTCCCGCCGCCGACGGCCCGCCGGGGGTCCGCGCCGGGCGGTCCAGGGGTTACCAGACGTAGCAGAGGACCTCGCCGCCGAGGGACCGTTGCCGGGCTGCCCTTCCCGTCATGAGGCCCTGGGACGTGGACACGATCGCCACCCCCATCCCGCTCATCACGTTGGGCATCTGCCTGGCCTGGCGGTAGACCCGGAGGCCCGGCCGGCTCACCCGGCGCAGGCCCAGGATCACCCGCTCGGTCCCCGGGCCGAACTTGAGATAGACCCGCAGGACCCCCTGTTTGTTGTCGTCGATCAGCTTGTAGGCCCGGATGAAGCCCTCGGCCTTCAGGACCTTGGCCAGCTCCACCTTGTGGCGCGAAGCCGGGATGTCCACCTTGTCCAGGAGCGCCTGGTTTGCGTTCCGGATCCGGGTCAGCATATCCGCGATCGGGTCCGTCATTGACATACGCAACTCCACCGTCGACTGAAAGGCGTCGGCTCCCGCCCCCATCCCCCGTGAAACCGTCGAACCTGCCGGCCTACCAGGAGGCCTTAATCACCCCCGGGATCTCGCCACGCAACGCCAGGGTGCGGAAGCAGACGCGACACATTTGAAACTTCCGCAAGTACCCCCGCGGCCGCCCGCAGATCCGGCACCGATTGTAGCGGCGCACGGAGAACCGGGGGTCCCGCTGCTGCTTGATGATCAGACTCGTCTTGGCCATGCTGTCTCCCGCCTACTTGCGGAACGGAAAGCCGAGGTGCTCCAAGAGCGCCCGGGCCTCCTCGTCGGTCGTGGCCGAGGTCTCGATGCAGACATCCATCCCCCGGGTCATGTCCACCTTGTCGTACCGGATCTCGGGGAAGATGAGTTGCTCGCGAATCCCCAGGGCGTAGTTCCCCCGACCATCGAAGGATTTGGTGGGCACGCCTCGGAAGTCGCGGATGCGGGGCAGGGCCACCGAGAGCAGCCGATCCAGGAACTCGTACATCCGCTCCCCCCGCAGCGTCACCTTGCACCCGATGGGCATGCCCGCCCGGAGCTTGAAGGCGGCCTCGGACTTCCGGGCCCGGGTGACCACGGGCTTCTGCCCGCTGATGGCCCCCAGCTCCTCCACGGCCGCGTCGATCACCTTGACGTTTGCCACCGCCTCTCCCAGGCCCATATTGATGACCACCTTCCTGACCTGGGGGACCTGCATCCGGTTCGTGTAGTTGAACTGCTTCATCAGGCTGGGGAGGATCTCGGTCCGGTAGCGTTCCCGGAGCCGCGCCGGTACCGCGGGCACCTGCGGCACGGCGGCCTCGGGCTTCCCCTTGGCCGCTTTCTCTCCCTTGCCTGCCTTGGCCGCCTGGGGGGTCCCCTGGGCCCGGGCCTTGCGCTCTGCCTTGTCCGCCATGGCCTAATCCATCGTCTCGCCGCACTCGCGGCACACCCGAACCTTGCGCCCGTCCGCCAACTGGGTGTGCCCAACGCGAACCGGGCGGTCACACTTGCCGCACACCAGCTGGACGTTGGAGACGTGGAGAGGGTTCTCCCGCTCCAGGATGCCCCCCTGCTGGCCAAGCCGGCCCGGCTTGGTGTGGCGCTTCACGAAGTTGATCTTCTCCACCAGGATCTTCTCCAGCTTGGGGAGCACGCGCAGGACCTTGCCCCGTTTCCCCTTGTCCTTCCCGGCGACCACCTCGACCAGATCGTTCTTGTTCACCGCAAGCCGATGCCCGACACCCATGATGCCATCCCGTGAAACGTGAAACGTTGAGCGTGACACGCGAATCGCTGCGCGTTCCGGCTAGATCACCTCGGGCGCGAGGGAGATGATTTTCATGAACCGCGCCTCGCGCAGCTCGCGGGCGACCGGCCCGAAGATCCGGGTCCCCACCGGATCATTGTGCTCGTTGATGAGGACGGCGGCGTTCCGGTCAAACTTGATGTAGGTCCCGTCGGACCGGCGCTGTTCCTTCGTCGTCCGGACCACCACGGCCTTGACGACGGTCCCCTTCTTCACCGTCCCCTCGGGAATCGCCTCCTTGACGCTGGCGACAATGATATCCCCCAGTCGGGCGTAGCGCTTGGCCGAACCCCCCAGGACCTTGATCAGCGAGATGCGCTTCGCCCCGGAGTTGTCGGCAACATCCAGGATCGTTCGGAGGCCGATCATCTGTGAACCCCGCCGTGAACTCTGCCCCCACCTCGGATGGAACCCACCCTGCCTTCCTGTGGCCCGGGAGGCGGGGGGGAGCCCCTCAGACCGCCCGCTGCAGGATCTCGACCACGCGCCAGCGCTTGTCCTTGCTGAGGGGCCGTGTTTCCATCAGCCGGACCGTATCCCCCTCATGGCAGGCGTTCTCTTCGTCGTGGGCCTTGACCCGCGTCTTGCGTCGGACCCTCTTGCTGTAACCGTGGTGGCGCACCAATCGGGCGATCTCGACCACCACCGTCTTGTGCATCTTGTCGCTGACCACGGCCCCCACCGCCGTCTGCCGCCGGTTGCGGGCTTCGCCTTCTTGCGGCGCCATGCTAGGACCCTCCCTTGGCGGGTGCCGCAGTCGGCCCCGCGGTGGGTGCCGTGGCCGGCCCCGCCTCGAACGCGCGCTGGGCAGTTCGGACCCGGGCGATGTCGCGGCGAAGCTGCCGGACCCGCATGGGATTCTCCAACTGCGTGGTGGCCTGGCGTAGGCGCAGTTTGAAGAGTGCCTCCCGCAGCTCGGCCTCCTTCTGGTGCAGCTCGTCCCTGGTCAGATCCTTCAGTTCGCCGTACTTCACTCCCCCACCCCCCCCACGCCTTTCCGGGACACGAAGCGGGTGGCAATGGGCAGCTTCATGGCCGCCAGGCGCATGGCCTCCTTGGCCTCCGCTTCCGGGATCCCCTCCATCTCGTAGAGGATCCGGCCGGGCTTCACCACGGCGACCCACCCCTCCGGCGCGCCCTTGCCCTTGCCCATACGGGTCTCGGCCGGTTTGGCGGTGATCGGCTTATCCGGGAAGATGCGGATCCACACCTTGCCGCCTCGCTTCACGTATCGGGTCATGGCCCGGCGGGCGGCCTCGATCTGCCGGTTCGTAATCCAGGCAGCCTCCAGCGCCTTGAGGCCGTACTGGCCGAAGGCCAGGCGACTCCCGCGGGTGGCGATCCCGGCCCGCCGGCCCCGCTGCTGCTTGCGAAACTTGACGCGCTTGGGAATCAACATGCCCGACTCCGCGCCATCGGGTTACCGCTGGGGGGGCGGGGTCCCGGCCCCCCGGGTGCGCCGGGGCCGGTCCGAGGGGGTCCGCAGCTCCCGGAGTCGCTCCGGCGGCTTGCTCTCCACACCCAGCGTCTCGGGCAGCACCTCGCCGTGGCAGACCCAGGTCTTCACGCCGATGATCCCGTAGGTGGTCTTGGCCGTGGCCTGACCGAAGTCGATGTCGGCCCGGAGCGTGTGGAGCGGGACACGGCCCTCGCGGTACCACTCGGACCGGGCGATCTCGGCGCCGGCCAGCCGACCGGCGCAGGCCACCTTGACCCCCTGGGCCCCGAGCCGCATGGACGACTGGACGGCCTTCTTCATGGCGCGCCGGAAGGCCACGCGCCGCTCAAGCTGCTGGGCAATCTGCTCCGCCACCAACTGGGCATCCAGTTCGGCCTTGCGCACCTCCTCGATGTCGAGTCGGACTTCCTTCTTGGTCATCCGGGAGAGCTCCGCCCGGAGCTTCTCCACTTCGGATCCCTTCTTGCCGATGATGATTCCAGGGCGGGCGGTGTGAATGACAATCCGGAGCTGGTCGGCCTTCCGCTCGATCTCGATCCGTGACACCCCCGAATGGTACAGCCGCTCCTTGATGTACCGGCGGAGCCGCAAGTCCTCGTGGAGCAACTCGGCATAATTCCTGCCCGCGAACCACCGGGATCGCCACGTCTTGATGACCCCCAGGCGGAACCCCAGGGGGTGCGTCTTTTGTCCCACGCTGGCCTCCTCTAGCCTTCTTCCCGCTCCCGCAATACGATGGTAATGTGGCTGGTCCGCTTCCGGATCCGGTAGGCCCGGCCCATGGCCCGGGGCTGGATGCGTTTCCCCGTCGGGCCCTCGTTGACAAACGCCTCGGCCACTACCAGCCGATCCACGTCCCGCACGCCATGGTTCTGGGTGGCGTTGGCCATGGCCGAGCGCAGCACCTTCTCGACCAGCCGCGCCGCCTGGCGCTTGGCAACCTGCACCTGGACCAGGGCGGTGTTCACGTCCTGCCCCCGGATCAGGTCCGCCACCAATCGCGCCTTCTGGGGCGGCACCCGGACGAATCGTGCAACCGCTCTCGCCTCTGCCATCTCTCAGCCTCGGTCCCTGAACCGGTCACGGGAAATCGGAAACTGGAAATTGGTCCTGATTCCAGTGTCCAGTTTCCATTTTCCGGTGCCCCGCCCTATTTCAACGCGGTGGATTTGCCGGTGTGCGCGCCGTGCCCGCGAAAGGTCCGGGTGGGGGAGAACTCTCCCAGCTTGTGGCCGACCATATTTTCCGTGATGTACACCGGGATGAATTTCTTCCCGTTGTGGATCGCCAGGGTATGCCCCACAAACTCAGGGGTGATGGTGGAGCGGCGAGACCAAGTCTTGAAGACCTTCTTCTCCCGCGCCCGGTTCAGGGCTTCGATCTTCTTCAACAGCTTGGGCTCGACGTAGGGCCCCTTCTTCAGCGATCGTGGCACGCGCTCCCCCTGCCTCGGCCGGCCCTGGACTGGCCAGGACAGGCCGACATGGGACCTACTTGCGTCGCTTGACGATGTACCGGTCGGACGCCTTCCGCCGTGGTCGGGTCTTGACCTCGCCCTTCCCCCAGGGACTGCACGGGTGGCGACCCCCCGAGCTCTTCCCCTCGCCGCCGCCCATGGGATGGTCGTGAGGATTCATGGCCACCCCCCGGACCGAGGGGCGGATCCCCAGCCACCGAGAGCGTCCCGCCTTCCCGATGGAGACGTTCTCGTGGTCCAGATTCCCCACCTGGCCGATGGTGGCCATACACGAGAGCCGCACCTTTCGCATCTCACCCGAGGGCAGGCGCAGGAGGCCGTACTCCCCCTCTTTGGCCACGAACTGGGCCGTGGCGCCCGCTGTGCGCGCCATTTGGGCCCCCTTCCCCGGCTGCAGCTCGATGTTGTGCACTGTCACGCCCACCGGGATGTTCTTGAGCGGAAGGGCGTTGCCCACCCGGACCTCGGCGTCGGGACCGGACATCACCCGATCCCCCACCTGGAGGCCGAGGGGAGCCAGGATGTAACGCTTCTCTCCGTCGGTGTAGTGCAGCAGTGCGATCCGGGAGGATCGGTTCGGGTCGTACTCGATCGCCGCGACCCGGGCCGGGATGTTGTGCTTCTCCCGCCGGAAATCGATCTGGCGGTACATTCGCTTGTGACCGCCGCCGTGGTGACGGCAGGTGATGCGTCCCAGGGCGTTGCGTCCCCCGGTCTTCCGGAGCGGGATCAGCAGGGATTTCTCGGGCGCCCGCTTCGTCAGCTCCTCGAAGGTGGAGACGCTCTGAAACCGGCGCCCCGGCGATGTGGGTCGGTATTTTCTCACAGGCATCGTCGTGTCCTTGCTCTCGGCTCGCGGCTCGCGGCTGTCCTGCTATACCCCTTCGTACAACTCGATCGAATCCCCTTCTTTCAGGGTGGCGATGGCTTTCTTCCAGTCCGGCTTCCGGCCCTGGAATCGACCCAGGCGCTTGACCTTCCCCCGCACCTGGAGGGTTCGCACGTCCAGGACCGTGACCTTGAAGAGCTGCTCGATGGCCTGCTTGATCTCGATCTTGTTGGCCGTCTTGGCCACCCGGAAGACGTACTGGTTCCCCTCCTCCTTCAGGCGGGTCCCCTTCTCGGTCAGGAGCGGCTTCCGCACCACCTGATATGGACTCCTCATGCGGCCAGCGCCTCCTGGAGCGTGTGGACGCCCTCCGGGGTCAGGATCAGAGTGTCCGCCTTAAGGATGTCGTAGACGTTCAGGCCTTGCACGGTGAGGACGCGAACCTCGGGAAGGTTCCGCGCCGACTTCTCCACGACCTCGTCCCGCCCCGGCAGGACCACCAGCGCCCTGCCCTGCGCCCCCAGCGATTTCAGCAGGCCCCGCATACCCTTGGTGCTTGGCTTTTCCAGGCCGAAGGATTCCAGCAAACGGACCGCCCCGGCCTTCGCCTTGGCGGTCAGGGCGCCACACAGCGCCTGGCGGCGCACCGCCTTGGGGACCCGGAAGCCGTACTCCCTGGGATGAGGACCGAAGATGGTCCCGCCGTGGCGCCAGAGGGGCGAGCGGCTGCTTCCCGCACGCGCGCGCCCCGTTCCCTTCTGTTTCCAGGGCTTCTTCCCACCCCCGGACACCTCGCTGCGCCCCTTGGTGTCTGCGGTGCCCTGCCGGCGGGTCGCCAGCTGCATGCGGACCACTTCGTGCAGGAGGTGCCGCCTCACCGCCGCGCCGAAGATCGCCTCGGGCAGTTCCAGGCTGTCCACCTTCTCGTTATGTGCGTTGACCACGTCCACGGTCGTCGTCATGGTCGCTGCCTCTCCCATCCGATGGGGGACACTGTGGAAGTGCCCAGGGGAGGCCCGGACAGAAGTCGGGATGTCCTCATTTGCCCTTTCGGATTGTCAGCAGACCACCTGTCGGCCCGGGAACGGCCCCCCACACCAGGAGCAGATGCTTCTCCGGGTCCACCGACACCACCCGCAGGCCGCGGATGGTGTGGCGATCGGCGCCCATGTGTCCGGGCATGTGATGCCCCCGGAAGACCCGGGATGGGTAGGAGGACGCCCCGATGGAGCCCGGGGCCCGGTGGAACATCGCCCCGTGGGTCATGGGGCCCCCGCGGTAATTCCATCGCTTCACGCCGCCCTGAAATCCCCGCCCCTTGGTCACGCCCGTCACCCGCACCCGATCGCCCGCGGCGAACAGGCTGACCGTGAGCACCTGGCCCACCTGGAACTCCCCCTCCCCCCCGCGTAGCCGCAATTCCCGCAGGTGCCGCTGGTAGGGCACCTGCCCTCTGTCGAAATGGCCGCGGAGAGGTCGCGTGAGCCTCGCGGCCTTCGGCTCGGACTGGAAGCCGATTTGAATCGCCTCGTAACCGTCCCGGTCGGACGTCTTCTTCTGGACCACGGGGCACGGCCCCGCCTGGATGATCGTGACGGCGACGGCCTTCCCGTGCTCATCGAAGATCTGGGTCATGCCTACCTTGCGTCCCAACAGCCCGATTGCCATGGTGTCACGCCACGGAGGCCAGGGCCCCCTGCTCAGAGTTTGATCTCGACGTCCACGCCGGCCGGAAGATCCAGCCGCATGAGTTGGTCCACCGTCTGCGGGGTGGGCTGGACGATGTCCATCATCCGCACGTGGGTCCGGATCTCGAACTGCTCTCGCGACTTCTTGTCCACGTGGGGCGAGCGGAGCACCGTGTACCGGCTGATCTTGGTGGGCAGCGGCACGGGACCCGAGATCAAGGCGCCCGACCGCTGCACCGTCCCCACGATGTCCTTCACCGCCTGATCCAGGAGCCGGTGATCGTACGCCTTCAGCTTGATGCGGATCTTTTGGTTGTCCATCCCTTAACCCGGCAGCCGATCTGCCCGTTGGGTCCAGCGTTCGGCGGTCCGAAACCGCGAGGACAGCGCCTGATGTCTCTCGGCGGGCGTGAGCCTGTGCTGCCGAGGCCTGCCCCTTTGAGCCAGCGACGGTGCGCTACGCCACCACCTCGCTCACCACCCCGGCCCCCACGGTCCGGCCCCCCTCGCGGATGGCGAAGCGGAGCTCCTTCTCCATGGCGATGGGCTGGATGAGCTCCACCGTGAGGGTCGCGTTGTCCCCCGGCATGACCATCTCGGTCCCCTCGGGGAGCTTCACCACCCCGGTGACGTCGGTCGTCCGGAAGTAGAACTGGGGGCGGTAGCCGTCGAAGAAGGGGGTATGGCGAC